>JAKQYE010000016.1 GCA_023356605.1 Trichodesmium sp. MAG_R02
AATTCAATACTAATCCTGAGCTAAAACTAAATGATTTTTCTATTATTTTTTTGACTAAAAGAAACCAAAATAAACCCAAGCTTAACTCTTTTAAAATCACAAATATTTGTATATTTTTTTTTCGATTACTTTCTAATTTTATTGGGAGGGAAAAATAACTACTTAATTTTGACATCTGTACAGTTTTATGTACTGATATTAAGTATAATAATATTTGTAATGTTACTACTTAAAATGGACTTAATATGATGCTTGATATGGTCTTGAGAAAACCCTAATATATTCACTTTTATTGATTTTTATTTGTAATTAATAACCCCTTTTCATCATATTTTATAATACAGAACTTACGCAAAAAATGAAATCATACACCATTTGTAGTCCTAAATGGCCATTCCCTTCCTCTAGATATGGCGCTTGGCGCGTAAGTCCTGTTCATAAGTTTTGGTTTTTCTATTGCACCCCTAATTATGAATTCATTAATTGATATTTTAGGTTGGCGAAATACTTGGATAGTAATGGTAGCAGTTGTTGGTATTGGGATGGGATTAATAGGATTTTTTTTATCGCGATAACCCAGAGGAATGCAGTTTATTGATGGATGGAAAAAATGTACTCAAAGCTCCCTTTAAAAAAAAATTCATCTAACAACAGCTTACAAGATTTTACCCGTACTGAAGCATTACACACAATTATAGTTATTTTAAATAAAAACAAGACACTATTTAGCATAATAATTACGAATAATTTTATAAATTTATTCATAATAATGATGCTAGGTCAGATAATAGGTGTGGCTTCTATGGCTAATTTTGATGTCCCTTTATTTCGGTTTTTAACTATTGTTGGATTAGGCATCAGTAGTGGGTGTTTTGCAACTTTATTAGCAGTAGCTTTACCCTGTTTTTTGGGTAGAGCTTATTTGGGTTCTATTTCTGGTTTTCAAATGATGATTATATAGCAATCCGCCCATAGGTTGCGACAAATCAAAAAGTAAATAAAACTTTTGAAACTCTTATATATTCTCTGTTCCTTGTTCCCTGTTCCCTAAAAAATAGTAAGATTTTTGCCACGAACACTCATAGGACTGCTATAGTCATAGCAAGTGCAATAGGACCTTCTTTTTTAGCTATAGTTATTTAAAATAAGAATGAAACATTATTTGCATAATAATTACGAATAATGTCATCAAGAGATGTGTTTATATGTGAAGATATTTTAGCTATTTTTAATGCACTAAAATCATGTTCTATGTCATTTAAATCAGAAGAGTGTTTGGGCAAAAATAGTAATTGATGATCCCCTACTTATACTAATTCTCTAATAACGTTTTTTCTATGAATTGGTGAATTATCCATAAATGGAAACTGAGTTTTCTAAGAGTCTGTGCTATTTGGCAGATGCTATTTAGGAAGAGGACTAGTTTATAGATAAAACTAAATATTTACGGTACAGAATTGATTGCCTTTTTAAGGATGCAAAACTAATTATAGATCCATTATTGCAGATTTTTCCATTTAAGGAAGCAAAGTTATTATGACGGGGAAATTATGAGATAACACTTACTCGCACAGAATTAGTTAAATTTCCAGGACTTACGCAAAAAAACCGGTTTCTACAGTAAATCATTGTTTTTAACACATAAATATCTAGGAGAAACCGGGTTTGCGGAGTTTGCCTTCGTAACTCCTGTACTTTAACCAGCAAAAAAATATATAAATTAAGGAACTACAACAATTTTTCCCCTCACACTACGCTGCTCCATCCTTGTCAACGCTTCTGATACTTCCTCTAGACGGACTACTTGCTCAATAGTTGACTGTAATTTTCCCTGCACAAATGCTGGCATAACTATATCTTTAAGAGTTTGCCAACTAGCTTGATAATCACTGTTATACCAAAGGGCAATACCATAAATTGCAATATTGTGCACCAGTAACTTTCCCAGAGGCAGGGCAGCATCCAAACCAGTCGTCGTACCATAGCAAGCAATACGCCTATTATTAGAATTCGCGGAGGGTGGTGTTAGCTGTGTGGCTTCTAAACAATCAGCAAATGTCACCTTACCACCCCCATCAAGTGCCACCTGTACTCCAAGATTGTCAGTAATCTGGCCTACCTCAGAAACTACATTTTGACTGCTATAGTTAATCCCATAGTCAGCACCTAATTTAATCAGATATTCCACTTTGGTTGCTTGACCAGCAGTAGCGATAACCTTTGCTCCTAATAACTTAGCTAGTTGTACTGCTGCAGTCCCCACACCTCCACTACCAGGATGGACTAGTACCCATTCTCCTGTCTGAACTTTTCCCCGATAGATGAGAGCTATAATAGCAGTCAAATAGTTAATAGGTAAACTAGCTGCCACCTCAAACGATATATTCTCAGGAATAGCTAATAATTCTGTAGCATGAGCGATCGCCCTTTCTGCAAAAGCTCCTCTAACGCGACCTACTACCCGCATTCCTGGGGAGAACCCCTCTACCTTTGCTCCCACTGCTTCAACTACACCTGCTGCTTCTTGACCAAGAATTTGAGGCAGTGAGCTCTCACCTGGAATTTTATATTTTCCATAGGTCATTTGCAGGTCTGAGTTATTAATTCCGGCAGCTTTTACAAGGAGTCTAACTTCACTGGAAC
The DNA here is from genome assembly GCA_023356605.1 of Trichodesmium sp. MAG_R02. Lineage (GTDB taxonomy): Bacteria > Cyanobacteriota > Cyanobacteriia > Cyanobacteriales > Microcoleaceae > Trichodesmium. The sequence goes on from JAKQYE010000016.1 coordinate 2,644, forward strand.
TAGGGGCTAAAATCTCTTTTTCTTCAACTTGAATACTAGGGATACCTGTATACTTATGTATGCAAACTGCTTTCATTTTTAGTATGTTATCTTGAATTATTGTGAGTTATCAGATACATCAAGCCCGGCAATTCCGGGTAACAGTCCGGAAAACCGTTCATAGCAATGTGACGGTAGAACTATCAACATTGGCGGTATCTCGCAATACTTTGAGGAATATCCCCGAAGCACCATTCCAATCTCTTGGCATTGAGTGACCGCAATGCGGATATTTAAAATGCTTTGAGACTCCTAAGTTTTGATGAATATGGTCGCACTTTGTACAGGTTTTGGAAGTATATTCCTCAGTTACATCTATTACGGTACGGTTGTGCCTCATTTTAAACCATGGAACTTAAGAGTTTGCTTGAAACGATTACGTGCCCAATGAGCGCATTGGGCGAACTGTTTTCGAGTTTAATTTACATTTCTTTTTTCCTGATTTGGCAACCATTTGGGATAACTCAAAAGTAGGAATAAAGATAACCCTCTTACTCGGTTATTAACCATTTTGCTGCTTTTTTATGAACTTCATCTATGAGGTTTTTGATCCTAATAAACAAGCTATTAATTTTTTGGCTTATCCGGTGTCTTTTGTCTTTATTTTTACGACCTTTTAATGAGGTCTTAGCTCTTATTAGTTTGTCAATATGCTGCCCCAACCGAAAGATTCTAGTAATATCCCGATTGCCTATATCAATAAACTTTTCTCCATTAAATCCCGTTAAAAAACTGCAAATACCAAAATCTTTGTTTGTAGTTACAATTAAGCACACCTAAATATAATAAGGTACTAAAGTGTAACTACGAGCATAATTATACAGGGCATTTGGTGGTTTATGAAATACAGTGGCAATAGCTTTTTCAGGACTTACCCACCAAGGGACATATCTAGTAGGGGCGATCCCCTACAGATAGGGTGTTATCTACCAGAGGTGTGTAAGTCCCATTTTTAAACAGTTTTTGAAGCATAGAATTAAATTTTCCTTATCATTGAGCTAACCTACTATAATCACTGTAACACACTTATAGTTATTTAAAATAAGAATGAAACACTATTTGGTACAATAATTACGAATAATTCCATGAATAGATGTATTGATAGGTGAATATATTCTAGCTCTTTTTAATGCACTAAAATCATGTTTTATTTCATTTAAATCAGGAGAGTATTTTGGCAAAAATAGTAATTGGTGAACCCCTGCTTCTACTAATTCTCTAATAACGTTTTTTTATGAATTGGTGAATTATCCATGCAGCAGTACACTGGGAATTTTTAATGATGGTAATAAATCTTGATCATACCATTGTTCAAATCCCACAGCATTTGGGGTGACTTTAAATATAATTCGTGCTATTAAATCTTTTTCCTTCTCCCGGCTACTAAATTTTCTCTTTTACCTCGTTTTCCCTCTTGCGCACCATAAACTTTTTTCCTTTTTTTGATCAGGCATAAATACAGTCTTGATTATCTTCAAATCCTGATTTATCATAAATATAAGGCTTTTACTTCCAATTGTTTTGATAAAATTTCGAGGGAAAGCTGATAATATTTTATCTTTTATTCTCTATTTCTTTCTCTATAACGAAGTTGTTTTTTTTCAAGGAAAATTCATTCTTTTTAAAGCATACAATATAGCTGTAAGATTAAATCTAATTTTTTTAGACCTGTCTGACAATGCTCGACTCTGGATTTTGTTTTACATCTTTTTATAATTCTTTCCAATCTAATTTTCTTTGACGACTTTTTACCTTAGTTGCTGACAATTTTGGGCGAGATAACCATCTATACATCGAAGCTATTTCTATCCCAAATGTATGAGCTGCTTTGGTAATCGTACCGCCATTTTATAGAAAATTTATTACTTTTTGTCTGAAGTCTAAACTGTAAGGCATAGTTCAAAATAGTTTCTAGTTGACTTGATTTTATTATACTCAATTTTTGTTTCAATCTTAATTAAAACCACTATATATGAAATAGGCTGTAAGTTTTTTGCTGAAAGTGTAGCTTCTGTTCTACTAAGCTTATTCAAAAGGGTATTTTGAGCTTTGAAGCTAACTTCCTGTTTCCTTGAGAGTCACCAACCGTAGTCTACAACCTTATTATTTTCCCAGGCCTTTTCTTGATGGGAACTCCACCTATATAGACACATGGTTCTTCAGATTGAGCAAAAAATCAGGCCTTAAGCCCCCCTAGGGAATGAAAACAATAAACTTCAGTATTTCAGGCTTCTGGCTTCAACAGTCGGTATTGTTAACTGATAACTCATAACTGAAATAACCACAGCATTAAAATTTATGTGAGCTTCAAACCCTGGAGGGGGTATATAATATTTGAGATAGTTTAAGTTGGTTAATAACAAAAAAAATGATTAAATTCTTATTCTCCTAGCTAGGGTAATTTCGGTTTCTTATTTAACCGAACTCTTTCTTCTTTAATAATTGTTCGTTTGACAATTTGATCGTTTTGAAACCAATGCCAAGTTCTGGCGCGATGATTATTATCAGGACTAATATTAATCATTTCATAGATATAAGAGTCTGCTATTCCTTTGTAAGTAATCCACAAAATAATTGTTGAATTATCTACTTCCCAAGCATAACCATCCAACCTTTCTGTATTAAACCAAATCTTTTTATCCCTATATATTCCTGGAAATTGATATTCTTCTTTTTTACCATTCGCCCACTCATAACGATTAGTTTGAAAATATGGATACTCTGCATTTTCTGTAAATTGACAAGTTAAATGGGAAGTATGTTTATCAATTATATTCCCTTCGTTATCTACTATTGTATATGTTCCTTGCCAATCTCCTTCATGGCGGACTAATACAGGCATTTCTTCTCGAATATTAGACATAATAAATGTTCCAGATACAGAAAGTCGATAAAATTAAAATTATTACAGAACTTACACAAAAACCAGATTTATTAACTAAACTTCCTCATTGGAATAATCAGGGCAATAAACCCAGTTTCTTGTTTGAGTGCGTAAGTCCTATTATTATAGCAATCCCATCTGAAGAGTCAGAGAAATGGGCTATTTTAAGGCAGAAGGCAGAAGGGACAAAAGTTGTAGGTATTTTTAAGAAGGTATGTGATTTTACATGAAGGATTTAGGATTGCTATATAGCAACCTGCCCTGGTATGTTTGTATAATGAAAATTGCTACTAATGTAACATATGCAAAAGTATTGGTAATAGTAGCAGAAACTTATACTACATTTAAAGACAATGGTAACATATAAATATGTGAGCACTCATGGCTATATATAGTAATTTAGGTATTATGTTTTGATAATAGGAGAGGAAAACCTATTCTGTAGCTAGTCCTTAAAAATACTAAATTACAGAAGTGTTCAGATTAATGAACTGCATTAATTATATGAACAGGACTTAAGCAAAGGAAATGATTGTAGTATAAAATTTTGAAATAATTACCAAAAACAAACCATAACACATCGGGACTGCATAAGTCCTGATGAAATACAACATATTGTGCCAATATCCACACCTTTCGATCTCTCTATCTTCCTATCAATTTTAGGTATATTAACCCCTAGTGGCCCATTATATATCAATTATTCAGTTTTTTAGTTACGGCTCTCCTCACTAGACACTCTTGTTTTAAGAACACTAAATTTAGGTTACAATGACTAAATAAAAATTTACATTCGTTTGTGTTTATGGCCACTTGGTGGTAAGTAATTAGTTAAAAGAATTATTATAAGGGATAAATCTCTACTGTGACTATAAACAGACAATTAAGGGGAAGTAAAAATGTTTGAACGTTTTACAGAACAATCAATCAAGGTAATCATGTTAGCTCAGGAAGAGGCCCGTCGCTTAGGACATAACTTTGTGGGGACAGAGCAAATTCTCCTGGGTTTAATTGGTGAAGGTACAGGTATTGCGTCTAAAGTCCTCAAGGAAAATGGTGTAAATCTCAAAGATGCTCGGAACGAAGTAGAAAAAATTATTGGCCGTGGGTCTGGGTTTACTCCAGCAGAAATTCCTTTTACTCCCAGGGTAAAAAGGATGTTAGAAATTTCTCTAGAAGAAGCGAGAAAATTAGACCATAACTATATCGGTACAGAACATTTGCTACTCGGGTTACTACAAGATTCTGAAGGAGTGGCTGCTAAAATTTTGGACAACCTGGGAGTTGATAAAGGCAAAATTAGGACTCAAGTAATTCGCTCCCTCGGAGAAGTTGCTGCTGTTTCTCCTGGAGGTTCTATTCCTAGTGGTAAAAAAGCTGTTACTCTGGAAGAATTTGGTACAGATTTAACAAAATTAGCAGCAGAGGGTAGAATAGATCCAATAGTAGGCCGAGAAGTTGAAATTGAACGAATGATTCAGGTTTTAGGCCGTAGGACAAAAAATAATCCTGTTCTTATTGGTGAACCTGGAGTGGGAAAGACAGCTATTGCTGAGGGATTAGCTCAACGGATCGTTAATCAAGATGTTCCTGATATCCTAGAAAATAAACAGGTGGTTAGTCTTAATATTAGTTCTCTGATAGCTGGTACTAGGTTCAGAGGGGAATTTGAGGAACGGTTGAAAAAAATAATGGATGAAATCCGTGCTAATGGTAACATTATTTTGGTAATTGATGAAATTCACACTGTTGTGGGTGCTGGTGCTATTGAGGGTAGCATGGATGCTGCTAATATTCTCAAACCTGCTTTGGCAAGGGGTGAGTTGCAATGTATTGGGGCGACTACCCTAGATGAATATCGCAAGCATATTGAAAGGGATGCTGCTCTTGAACGTCGTTTTCAACCGGTGAAAGTGGGTGAACCTAGTGTAGAACAGACTCTTGAAATTCTCTATGGGGTACGCTCTGCTTATGAACAACACCATAGGTTGACTATTTCTGATGAAGCTCTGACAGCGGCGGCTCAATTATCTGATCGATATATTAGTGATCGCTTCTTACCGGATAAAGCTATTGACCTGATTGATGAAGCTGGTTCTCGTGTCAGAGTTAAAAATTCTATGGTTTCACCACAGTTGAGGGAACTAAGACGAGAACTTTCTAGGGTGAGAAAGGACAAAGAAGAAGCTGTTCGTCAACAAGATTTTGAAAAAGCTAGTCCACTTCGCGATCGCGAACTAGAAATTCAAGGAGAGATTGAAGAAACTACCTCTAATAAGAAAGACAAAAAAAACAGTAGCTCTCCTATAGTGACTGAAGAGGATATTGCTGATATTGTGGCATCTTGGACTGGAGTTCCTGTGAGTAAGTTGACAGAATCAGAGTCTGAGAAACTGTTGCATATAGAAGATACCTTGCATCAACGTCTTATTGGTCAAGATGATGCTGTGAAAGCTGTTTCCCGTGCTTTACGTCGCGCTCGTGTTGGTTTGAAGAACCCTAAGCGTCCTATTGCTAGTTTTATTTTCTCGGGTCCAACTGGTGTTGGGAAAACAGAACTGACAAAAGCATTAGCTGCTTATTTCTTTGGTTCTGAGGAAGCCATGATTCGGGTAGATATGTCAGAATATATGGAACGTCATACCGTTTCTAAACTTGTTGGTTCTCCTCCGGGATTTGTAGGTTATGATGAAGGTGGGCAGTTAACGGAGGCCGTACGTCGTCGCCCCTACACTGTAGTGTTGTTTGATGAGATTGAAAAGGCTCATCCAGATGTATTTAATATTATGCTGCAAGTTTTGGAAGATGGTCGTTTGAGTGACTCTAAAGGTCGGGTGGTAGACTTTAAGAACACCTTAATCATTATGACCTCTAATATCGGTTCTCAAGTGATTGAGAAAGGTGGCGGTGGTTTAGGATTTGAGTTTGCTGAGGATCAAGAAGAAGCTCAATATAATCGTATCCGTAACTTGGTCAATGAGGAACTGAAACAATATTTTCGCCCAGAATTTCTCAACCGCCTAGATGAAATTATTGTTTTCCGTCAGTTGACTAAGGATGAGGTGAAAGAAATTGCAGAAATTATGCTGCGGGAGGTATTTAGTCGTTTAGGCGATCGTGAAATTACTCTGACAGTTAGCGATAAGTTCAAGGATCGTTTGGTAGAAGACGGATTCGATCCTAGTTACGGAGCGAGACCTCTACGTCGTGCTATTATGCGTTTGCTAGAGGATATTTTGGCAGAAGCGTTATTATCCGGTAAAATTCGGGATGGGGAAAATGTTTATGTAGATTTAGATGAAAACCGTGAGGTAAAAGTTACCCCTATTGGATCTTCTAAAAAACAACTACCGGAATTTGCTTACAGCAATAATTAAAAAAAACTCTGGAAATTACACAAACTTTTTTTTTAATTCTTTTAGAGACGTTGGATACAACGTCTCTATCTCATATCATGTCCGTTGGTATCGTTTTTGTAAAAGTTGGGGAGATATCTACGGTTATATAACCGACATAAGGCAGAAAAATCAAGGGACAATTCTTACTCCTACCTCCTCATAAATCGACTTCTACCGTACAAAAAAACTGTAGAAAATCGTAACAGCTTTTATCAAGATAATTGGATTAACCAATACAGGCTCTACCCCACAGCTCACTATTCCCTTGGCAGTAAATGCCTCTGGAAGTTTCTTGTCTTAAATTTGAAGAGTGCCTAGGATTATCTATGATTTATTGGGCAATAAATGATGATTTCCATGCTAAGAATTAGTAGAAGATTTAATGAGCTAAAATCGTCATAAATTACCATATTATCAAAGGGGACTAAAAGCGATGAATAAAGTGGTTAATTAGACTATGATTTTTGATTGAAAATAAATTAATTCGTGTGAGGAGTTTAATAATATTATATTCTCATATAGCTTGAATAATTATTCAACTCAGATGGTGGATAAGAGTAAATTGGCGATCGCTACTTCCCAAATTCAAAATCGCTTTCTTTTAACCCACATTATTAATTACCCCTGTAATTTTTCCAGTCATTTTTATCCCTTTCCAAGGTTGGCATTAATCCATGATAAATGATATAATAGTCTAAGACTTCAAGGATTTAAAGACTGCCTGAAACTCATCGTAACTAATTAGATAGTCCCCACTGGTGTCTGCTGCTTCCAACATCCTTTCAATTTGAAAATCAGTAATATGGGGATCGATAGTACGGATATAAATTTTTAATTCATGCAAACTTATATAGCCTGAGGCATCTGTATCAATTTGTTCAAAAAATGTGCGGAGTTCCTCTTCTCGCCCAGCACTGAGGTATTCTAACAAACCAATACGTTCAGCGATCGCCTTCCACAACTGATAGGGGTCAGTCTTTTTAAGAGCATCTGCTTCGTCATTTGCAGTAATGCTATATTGTTGGCGAAGTTCTTTAACTAAATTGCGAGCTTCTGGAGATAAACTTTTCAAAAGGTCTTCTAACACTTCTAAGGATGTTTTCCTAGAGAATACTTTCATTAACTCAGGCACCAAGATTTCATCTGGGTTAGTTTTCTGAGCGAGTAAGATAATTTCCAGCAAAGTTTCTCGATAGCTTTCTAAGCGCAAAGTGTTTTCTCTATTCCGCAGCATATGAGGATCGAACAGCTCAGGATATTGCTGGCCTAGTTCGGTTAAGATGGTATCGTGCTCTTGATCGGAAATATCCAGTTCTTGCCGTATGTCCTTGAAGCTTTGCAGACTATCAGTTGGGCTTACGTAACCCTCATCAATGGTATCTCGCAGTATAATTTTGTAAGTTTGTAAGCGTTGCTCTTGGCGAAAATCAGGCAAAACTTTAGCAAGAACATAGATTTCATCTGTATTAAGATCGTCAATGGATCGCCCTTCTAAAAACTTTATGCTATCCAAATTCAACCGTTTAAGCTGCTTTCGTAATCGACTCGCAATACTTTCTCGTTGATAATAACTAGGAGTGCGCTGCCAAGTTCTATAGAGCCACAAGCTACTAGATACAGCTATTAAAACTTTAAAAAGATTGGGTAAGGGTGATGGCAACAAATGAATAAAACCGTACCCTGCAAAAACAAAAAAGAAATTGAAAATGAAAAATGTACACAAAGTAAACATTCGATGTCGAATAATTAGAGGGTCAGTCTGTCTGTGATGGCGATTATGATAGGCTTTATAAATGTTTTCCAAGGCATTACCAACGCTTATAGAACCAAAGGTAAACAGACTCAGAGTTATAGGTACTGCTGCGAGTTTAGGAATGTCTACAGGCTCATCTAACAAATAATACCCAGGTTTGAGTAAATTAGCCAGTTGATTTTCTTCGTGAGCCCAAGCCCCTGAGAAATAATAATCCCAATTCCCTGCATAAAGATAGTAATAAACAAAATATCCAACTACAAGACCAACATAAGCATAGTAGAGCCATTTCTGCCGTGGGTTACTTATCCCATGCCAATAGGAATATTCGGCGTCTATATCAATACAAGGGCTTTGACAGGCAACACAAGCACTCAATTCTTTACCATCTTGAGTTATTGTACGACACATAGATTGAGTAATGCGTTTACCATCGCCTTTGTGAGCAATACTATTAAAAAGTCCTCTTGGTTCTGCATAAATTTTTTGTACCGGAGCCATCGGACAAATATACTGACACCAAGCCTTACCCCCATAGAGGAAACCGACAGTTAATGCTGCAATAATGGTGAATATTAAAAACAAACCTAAAGCCAAACGATTAGAGTTAACAAAAAGAATACGGCTACACAGCCCCACAAAGAAAAGACCAAATTGTAGGTAAAGATGATTCTGAGCTAGCCATGAATTTCTGGAAACTTTGACCAATTCCTTGCGCACTTTACCCGTTTTATTGATGCGATCGCGTTTACGTTCCCATCCCAAGGCACGAGGAATTTGTGAAATAAAGGATAAGGGACAAATCCGTCGCCAAAATTCGTGTCCTAACACAAACAAAATCAAAATTGAAGTTGGTACGACAATGCCCCAAAAAATGGAAGCTCCCATCCCATAGGGTTTCTCTTCAATACATTTTCCTTGTAACAGGACGCAGTTTTCCATATTTAGTCTGAATGGACTTACTGCATTGGAAGGTTCTGTGAGCTGAGTGGATAGTGGATCATAGAATAATGAAATAATCAGGAGACACCAACCCAGTGTAACTATCCATCGTACTCGATGAATTGTGATTTCAGAAGTATTACCTAGTATGGCTAAAGTTTTTTTTCAAGACATCATTTCAATTTTAGCCCATTTTTTCTTGACACTACCAGACTCATATGGAGGTTGTATCCAACTGATCTAAGACCAATCTTTAATTGGCCATAATTACTATATATATATATTATTAGAACACCGTATATATAATTCTCAATAGCTATTAAGAGAAAATCAGGACAACCACACACATAACGCCCAGTTTTCATCCCGGCCCTCTCCTTCCCAAGAGCGCGGGACTTCCCGCCGGGGGAGTTAAGCAGAATTATTGCAACGAGAAATTAATTCCATCACTTCTGAACGAGTCAGCTTTTCTTGCCCCATTGTTAGAATATCTAGAGTTGCATGAGCAAGGGTGAGAGGAATTTGACAAAAATTTTTTGCTGGTCCTGAAGGAAGAGAATTAGTATAAGAATCAGCCAATAAAAGATTACGTTGAGCATAAGCTTGCATATTTTCCGCACTCCAACCATGAGGAAAAAAATCTACGCCCCTAACTAAATCTTCTGAATGGTTACGGAGAATATTTACCGCCTGTAGACCACGCCCAAATCCAATTGCCTGAGTACGATTAGTCTGAGTATTATCATACCAACTCCATAAATCCGAAAGTAATAAACCTACTGCACCAGCCACACTAAAAGTGTAACGATCCAAATCTGATTCAGTGTGGATCGTCCAATTATTTTCAGCCCAATAAGCCATCCGGTCTGCCATTGCTGCAGTTTCATCCCAAATCCTAGGTGCTATGGTGGCTGAAGCTAGTATTGCCCATTCTCCTACTCTTTTTGTTACTTCTGGTAGGTGACTAATATTCAGGTCTAATTTCTCTGAAAAGTTAAGAAAACTGGAATGGTCAACTGCTTCCTGTAAAACAAGACTAATCTTTCGTAACAATTTTGCCTTTGTGAAGTTATCTAGATCTCGATGATCCTCAATTTCGTCAATGGCACGCATACAAAGATAAGCCGATGCCACTGCCTCTTTTAGGCCAGATGGTAATTGACTAATAGGGATATAAAAAGTTCGGCTAGTTTCTTTTAGTATCTCTAGGGCATCTTTATCTTTGGGTATATTCATCTAATTAAACTCCTCACGGCCATTTTTAGTTTAGGGTATCAGTTTTAATGCTCCACTCTGATCTGAATTATTGGGGCATTCTGAAAACTTAAATTAAGGATAAACTGCCAGTCTACTATAACTCTATTGACAGTCCCTGGAATCATAATTTTCAAGTTTTATCCTAAAAATGCAATACCCTTCGCTTAAGGATTTTTTTGGCAATTATTTAATCTGAAAAGCTCATCTAACGGTTCCATATCATAAGAGTGTTGGCATGATCTGAATCTTATTCTCCTTAAATGGACATTTAATCATAATGTCCAAAATTAAAAGAATTTAAACTATTGATCATATGTAACAATACTAGTCTTCCCGTGCGTAAGTCCTACTGGTATTACTTACTAATCATTTGTTCTAGCATCGGTAGTCCAAAAGCAATAATAATACTAACTCCTAAATTTATAAACGCTTCTAAGGTATAACTGAAAATAATTTTACCTGCATCCTTAATTTCAGGATTTTGGAAATTGTGGACTGTTGCTACCTCTGTTTCAGCTAAAAGACCAATAGAAACCCAAGTTGTACTCATCGGCATCTTGCTCCATTCTTCGAATAAGAATAAGATTAAATAGCTATTTCATACATAATTAGTTCATTTCAAGTCCAAAAAATTAAAAATAAAGGGGTTCAAGAATATATATCAATAAATAATGAAAAGGGTAGAAAAGAAAGAAGACACAGTAGTTTTTTTGTAGGATTATCTATGATTTATTGGGCAATAAATGATGATTTCCATGCTAAGAATTAGTAGAAAATTTAATGAGCCAAAATCGTCATAAATTACTATTTTATAAAAGGGGACTCAAAGCGATGAATACAGTGGTTAATTAGACTGTAATTTTTGATTAACAATAAATTAATAAGGGTGAGTTTTTTAATAATACTATATTATGATACAGCTTGAATAATTCTTCAACACGGTTAGGGGGCGTAGTGCGATCGCTCTGACGCCCCAGCATTTCGTATTGAGCGTTTTCTTTTTGTTGAAATATTATTCAGTCCCCGAAGGCAAATTCTTCTCTAAATATAGCTTTAAACTAGGTTGTCGCCCCGTGAGGAGTGAACTACAAAAGTATAAAATGTGACTAAAGACAAAATAGTTATCTAGAGCGATCGCTCTTTCCCAAAAAATAGCCAGACCATATTCACCAGATTTACGTCACACAGGCACTGTGAATCCAAAACAACGTGGAGGAGGGCCAAAGATTAAAATTGAGAATAATTTTGATTTTTTAATGAGCGCAGAAAATTCAACAAAAACCAGATATTTTACTTTGTTAGTTATGTCAGTATTTAAAAAGTAAGACAGCAGTAAAACTTAGTATATCAACAATGTATCGAACTTTAAAAAAACTCAATATGAGTAGAAAAAAAAGTATTTTTGCTTCTTAATAGGAGAGAGAAGATGTTAATAAAAAAACCTAATAGTATCGAAAATAGTTAGATTTAATAGATACACATAATAAGCGTACTTGTTAATAAATCAGTGGTAAATTTAGGTGTAACTAGTCTTTATGCTAGAGAAAAAATAGGAGAAAGAGTAGTCACAAATACTCCATGAAAATCGAGATAGCAATACAAGTATCTTAGGAGCATTAAGTCTAAATGGTTTAATTGCATCAATTACGGTAATTGGCAGTACAAATAAAAAATATCTGAAATATATATTGAACAAATTTTAGTACCTCAGTTATGGCGCTTAAGCAATTATTTTGATGGATAATTTAAGTATCTATCAAGGGCAAAGAATTGAATAATTAATGGACTCAGCAGGAGCTAAATTAATATTCTTACCAGCTTACTCTCCAGAGAGAGTCGCCTATAGAATTATGCTGGTCAAAATTTAAGAATTTCCTCCGTTCTTATGAAGCTCGAATTTCAGAACAATTGGATCGAGTGATTAGTAAGCGCGATCGCTCAAATTACTGAAGACGATGTCATGAGAACCTCTGTAATAGGTGTTTTTTTGTAAGATGTATTGAGAAATTTATTTTCTAAATCTTTGGTAACAAAGTTATAGACAAGTATACCTGTGGTAAAAGTCAGAACATATCCCAAAAATGATTTAGTTAGCATACTAGTAATATTCAATGGAGCAAATACTGTGAGAATTAGAAAATTAGTACTAACAGGAATTCCCCAATTTGTTAAAACAAAAGTACAAGAGGAGAGACTACATAAATCCAGCTAAAATTTTCAGGAAAAGGAAACTTTTCTAAACGCCCATAAGCTATATTTCCACCATTTACACTCCAGTTATAGAAAAAAAACTCCCAATAATACAGAGTAGACAAATAGCCAAAGTACCCACCAAGGATTCTTAGAGTTAGAACTTAAAAATGTGTCGATAATTTGAATTGCTTCGTTAGCTATAATCGAATATGATACTAGTAGAAACCCAACCAACATAAATAAATATTGACTGTTCATATATCTCAAGATATCCTTAGATATTTAAATATAAATTATAATAATTATAGTTGAGCTGATAAATGAGATTATTTATTTTTATACCTATGACTTTAAAGCTCAAATATTTTTGACTAAGCTAGTGTGAGGTATCCCACAAAATTTTGATATATAAGGTTAACAGTAGATTAAATTTTAGGGGTAATATTATCTAATTAAATATTATTTATAAAAGTTATTTTACATTTTCCATGGCCTCAAGGGAATTCCTACCGGGCCAAAGCTGCTAGAAAGAGGCCAGAGGCAATATTGAAGATACTTTCCCCGGTAAAAATAACCTCTCAACAGCAATGCTAGAAAGATTACAAGGTGATTTTGTTTAACCTAGTATCGAAGGGACAAATAAAGTATTATATTATTGAATATAAGTACAAAAAAAGTAGAATTTGTAAACAAAAAAGTCAAATTAATTTCTGGTAAAATTTAAAAATGAACTATATTCCAGAAAGATTATTTTTTAATGACAGAAACACTAAATGTATTGGGCGAAAAACTAGAAATTTGCTGCACTTCTCCTATGACTGGATTTTATCGAGATGGATATTGTCAAACAGAAATGTCTGATGTAGGTTCCCACGTTGTTTGTGCAGAAGTAACAGAAGATTTCTTAGAATTTACTAAACGTCGTGGTAATGATTTGAGTACGCCTAGACCAGAATATTCATTTCCTGGTTTAAAACCAGGCGATCGCTGGTGTTTGTGTGTATCTCGTTGGAAAGAAGCACTTGACTCTGGAGTTGCACCACCAGTAGTTTTGTCAGCAACCCATCAAAAAGCATTACAAGTTGTAGCTCTAGAGGTTTTGCAGGAACATTCACTTGTAATTAATTAAATGTGATTAATCATCATCCTTGGTTATTAATAATCACATTTCTCAAAAATCTTTCTACATTTTCTTGATACGGGAGTAGGTAACTTACCCCTAACTCCTCTTAACCCACCTCTAACCCCCTCTTGGGAGGGGGTCTTCTGTTAATATAGTCATTTCAAATTATATGGGAAAACTTTTTCTGCTGAAACTCAGTTATAGCAAGAAATACTTGTCTCAATCTAAATTAAAATAACTATGCCTTAATAAAACTGATATAAAACCTTACTGGTTATGACATTTTCTGGTTGAGAACCTTTTGGTATGTATGTCTAATACTCTTTTCCCTACTGATGTTTTAACAGCATTTATATCCCTGTGTCCTTTCCTATTTTATCTGCTACATCATACATTAACTCAAAATTACGTCAGCAGTTTCTCTTGAGTTAACAAATTATAGGACTTAATGACTTGGACAGGACTTACGCAAAGACGCTAATTGTAGTGTAAATATCGGAAATAATTATCAAAAACACACTATATATAGAAGCAATACGTAAGTCCTGTTGGAATAACTGATACATTTGCAATGCTTTATAACGTAAATTGTAAACATATGTAGTGTCTACTTGAATAGTTACAATTAAAACTTATAGTATAAAATAGCTTTAAATCATATAATTTAAAGCTAAAAGCTATGCTACATATCATAGATTTTTTATTACTAATTATCCAGACATAATATAAGCTATTCCTCCTTCCTTCTTAATAAATGTTTTAACTACTTTCTTCACTAACTTTTTGAGCTTCTTGGTTAAGAGAATTATCACCCCATAGTTGAGGAATAATTAAACCTGAATTAGCCTTATATTCTGTAAATTCTAGGTGACGAGATAAAGATTTATCTTTTTTTAGCATATTAGGAATAAAGATTAAGGCAAAAAATCCTCCTAGAATTAAATAAGGTAGCCAATGTTGGGCTAACATTGCAAAGGAAAGATAAATAAATATTTCTCCTAAATAGTTTGTATTTCGGCAACGAGCAAAAAATCCTTCTGTGATTAATCCTGGTCTATATTTAAGAGTATAATATTTTTGAGCGTCACTACTGTAGTGAAAGAAAATGCCAAAAATATTTAGGGAAATTGCAGCAGCTACTAAAGGTATTGGAGGTTCAGTCCCACTACTAATTAAAATATAAGGAGCTACCCAATATAAACATACTACTACAAAAGGAATAATGCCTTGCAATATAGGTATTTTTTGTTCCCATTGTTTGTCTGGATAGATACGGTCTTTTAGTAGCCATAAAATTCCATAGGTACCATGTAAAGCTAGATAAACCCAAGGACCCAAAGTAAAGTTTTGGTAGGCTATCATTATTACCAATATGAAGATAAAGGTAGTAGCCTTATGGAGATTAATTAGATGTTTTGGTTTCATTATCAGTAATAGTTGTACTTTCAAAATATCTGGTTTTTCAAGTATATACTAATTCTACCCAAGCATAGAGATATCGCCGAAGTCACAAGGTGCGCAGCTAAATTAATAGCACGAACTATATTTGAGAATATCTACACCCTAAATGTGCAACACTATATCAATTTATAACGCTCAATACGAAATGTCGGGGTGTAGTGCGAGGGCAAAGCTCTCGCACTACATACCCTAACTGTGTTGAATAATTATTCAAGCTGTATTGGAGAATAATACCATGAAAAAACTCACCCTTATTAATTAATTGTCAATCAAAAATTACAGTCTAATTAACCACTCTATTTATCTCTTTGAGTCCCCTTCGATAATATAGTAATTTATAACGATTTTGGCTCATAAAATTTTTTACTAATTCCCAGATAAGATGATAATTTATTGCCCAACAAATAGTAGATAATCCTACAAAAAAACTACTGTGTCTTCTTTCTTTTCTTCTTTTTTCATTAGTTCTTGATATATATTTTTAAACCCCTTTATTTTTGATTTTTTGGACTTGAAATGAATTAAGTGTGTATGAAATAGCTATAGCAGTCCTAAATCGGTTGCGACACTTCAATAAGTAAATAAAACTTTTAAAACTCTTACCTATTATCTGTTCCCTATTCCCTGTCCCCTAAAAACCATTAGGATTTTTGCCACGAACATTCATAGGATTGCTATATTAATAAAATTAAATTATTCAATCTCGTTTCATTGGCATTCGCTGATACAAGAATTGTAACCACCAGTTTTATAGTCTTTAAACATTGCTTCAATTCCCATTCTCTGACTATATATTTTTTTGATCTTTTTAGGAAATGATAAATTGGTGAGAATATACCATTTCTCGAAAACATATTTTTGACAATATTTCTGTTTTTTATAATTGAGTAAATTATATGTTTTTACGTTCAAGATTTTGCTTATTTTTTGGTTCAATAACAGTTTAGTTTGACGGACATTTACTTTTAATTCTGAGAGTTTACAACATTTCTTACCTCGTTTAATCATGGTTGATTTTTTTTTGTCTCAAAACAAAATATATAGCAGTCCGCGCATAGGTTGCGGCGAATCAAAAAGTAGATAAAAAAGTTGAAACTCTTACCTGTTGGCTCTTGCCTCTTGCTTGTTGCCTAAAAAGCAGTAAGATTTTTGCCACAAATAAAATAGGATTGCTATATATCTGGCCTCTGATTTTTTTTTCAACCAGTGGGATAGAAAAATATAGTAGTTCCACTTTAGATTGAGACAAGTATTTCTTGCTATGAAAGTATTTCAGCCGAAAAAAATATCTCATTTTTATTTGAAATAACTATACTATAAAACTCTCTATCTCCTGTTATCATAATTTTCTGGCCTTTTAATAATTTTATAACTAGACGAATTACGACTTTTTGTTTTGTTAAATTACTAGCTCCTTTGTGACTTAAAATATGCCAATATATAGGCAAAACCCTTTGATTCTAAGCCACACTAATCATTAATATATTAGTATTTTGCCATTGAGTCCTATCTATTATTAATGCTAATTATGAGTCAAATTTGAATAAATTTTGGAGCATAATCTTAAACTTTAGGAAGCCAGAATAAAGGTAAACTTAACTCCTTTAAATTTAAAATAAATTGTATATTTTTTCTCTTAATCTCTAATTTTATTAGGAGGAAAAAATAACTACTTAATTTTGATATTTGTACAGTTTTATTTAGCGATAATCACGTATAATAGTATTTGTAATATTACTACTTTATATGGACTCAATATGATGCTTAATATGGTGTTGACAAAAGCCTAACATCTTCACTTTTATTGATTTTTATTTGTCATTACTAACCATTCTTTATCATATTTTTAACTATTTCCAAAACTTTTTAAATGAATAAATAATCAACCCAGATGGTGGATAACAGTGAATTGGCGATCGCTACCTCCCAACCTCAAAATGCCATTCCTTCTTAAGTTCAATTATTATTCAATTTATCGTCTCAAATTATTACTATATCTATCATTAAGCTTACAAGTCAGCCCGTGAGCATTAAACCTCTCCAAAAATACCAATTTTGGAACGGGAAAATAAAGATTTCAGAACCTTTTCTAAAGAATTATATTTTATAACTCCCCACTTTTCATATTAGTAGTTGCCAAAAACAGCGATCGCCTACATGAATACATAGTAGGCTCAAGAATAACTTTACAAAGTGCCAATGGGATGAAATAGATGGAGGTGTGACAATTTTTCGGCATGGGGAGGGATAGAAAAACTCAATACCAGGGTCGCAGAGTGGGAACAATACTTCCCATCACCCCCTGAACCCCACCTCCCTACCTGCTCACCTCCCTGTCACCCCCTGAACCGCATCACCCTATCCCTATTTAACTCAAAAATCATTATCCGAGTAAGCTTTTGTGCATTTAAACAACTTATTGTTGTATGCCACTATGCAGAAAAAACCTTTCTAAATTCTATAATTATTTTAATTTAGATTAAGACAAGTTTTTCTTGCTATAATTAGGTTTCAGTATGAAAAGTTTTCCATTCTTATTTGAAATGACTATAAACTCTAAATTATAGCTTACTAATACCCATTTTAAATAAGTATTAGCTTAGAACTAATCCCGGTTTCTTGCTTGGGTAAGTAGGTATTGACTTTATAACTTGCTCAAGGTTTTACTTAGCACTTAATAATCATTTTTTCTGTCACAATTTTCCACAACTGTGCCTGAACTTTTTCAATAACTTTTTGCCACTCTCTTGACTGAGGCTGACGGAATAATTTCATCGTTGGATACCAAGGAGTATTTTCAGTATCTTGTAACCAACGCCAGTCGGGATTAAAACATAATAAAGTCCATACATTTTTACCTAATGCTCCTGCTAAATGCGCTACAGAAGTATCAACAGTAATTACCAAATCTAGTTGCTCTATTACTGCTGCTGTATCGGCATAATTGTTTAACTGAGAACTTAAATCTTTTATTTGAATATTGCTAGGAACTTGAGTTAATTCTTTCCTACGTTCTCCTTTTTGTAGACTATAAAATTTGACTCCTGGTACTTGTAAAATAGGTAAAAAATCTGTAAGTTCACAGGAACGATTAAAATCGTTTTTATGAGTAGGACTACCACTCCAAACAATGCCTACTTTATATTGAGTATCAGGGATATTTATATGGTTAACATTTGTGGATTTTAGATAGGGAATATTGACAGGAATTGTTTCTAAAGTTGTGTCAAAAATATAAGGCAAACTCATTAAGGGTACATAAACATCGAATTCGGATAATTGTAGTTCTCCTGGTGGCATTAATTTATCAATTTCTGGAATATTTTTAAATAGAGGAATTAACTTGAGCGGACATACTAATATAAGGCTTTGACAACGTTTTGCTGCTAGAGAAATATAACGGATAAATTGAATAGCATCTCCTGCTCCTTGCTCAGTATGAACTAATAAAATTCTATCGCTAATATCTTCTCCTTTCCATCGGGTATGAGGACATTTTAAGGGAGTAAATTCTGCTGTTTGCCAGCGCCATTCGCATTCTGCAAATCCCCGTTTTAAATCTCCATTTTTCAACAATGTCATACCTAAATTAAAATGTGCTTTGGCAAAACTACCGTTGAGATTAATGGCTTTTTCATAATGTTTAATTGCTCTTTCTAATTCACCTTTTTGACTATAAGCATAAGCAATGCTATTTTGAGCATCAGCATTATCTGGTTCTGTATTAATTACCTGTTCTAAAACATTAATTGCTGCTTCATATTGTTGATTATCTCCTAAAGCTACCCCTAAATTATATTTGGCTCTTATCAAATCTGGTTGTAACTTTAAACATTTTTGATATGTAGCGATCGCCTCTAATAATTTACCTTCTTGATATAATTCATTTCCCTTAACTAAATGAGTCTCTGCCATAGCTATTTCTGAAGTTGGTTTGATTGTTTCTGCTAAAGCTTCATCGGGTAAAACATAAGAACTTGCTAATAAATTTTCATCCCATTCAATAATTTCTGGGAAGCGAATATTTGGCAAAACTGCTACAGAAAATATTTCTTGAACTCCAGCTTCAAACCTTAAAAAAGCGATAGTTTCTCCTGTTAAAATATTGACGACCCAAACCCCGCAAATTCTTTCTTGAAGTTGAGTAATAGGCATTCCCGTAAAAACGGCAGTTTCTCGAACTTGAGACAAACCAATAAATGCTAAATTTCCCCAAAAATCTATTCCGCGAGTAAACCCTGGTAATTTAGCAATTGTTTCTAATTTTCTCTGGCTTAAATCGAATTTTGCTAGACTACCATTGCCTGATTCTAATAACCATAATTGTTCTTGATACCATCTTGGAGAATGGGGCATGGATAAACCCTGCATTAAGATTTCATTTGTTTCTATATCTATCAATATTCCACCATTAGCTTTATTCTTTCTCCAACCAGCAGCAGTATCAGTTTCTCCCAGAGCTGTGGCATATTTGGGCTGGTCATTTTTTAAACAAAATCCATTCAAATGACAGCGGTCTGTTAAGTCATATCCAGTGATAAAAGGAGGTCGCCATCTGGGTACAAAACTATTAGGATAACCGAGGGTACAAAGGCAAGAAAAACGAGTATTAATAAACCATAATTCATCTTTCGCCCAAGCCATTTCGTGAATATCAATATCTCCAGTTATATGAATATTTCTTGGTAAATAACAAGCGTCATGTTTGCCAGAGGGTTCTATTTTTTCTGCTACTGCTGGAACGTTGCGAAAATCCCAAATTTGATAAGCAGTTCCCAGGGCAATTTTTTCGTTAGTGGCTGCTAGTCCCATAGGTTTATTAAAGGTACGAAAGTGAGTATTAATTACTCCATTATCTGGACGTAATACGATTAATTTGCCTGCTTGATAGGTGGAAACAACTAGGGAGATACCTAACTGCTCTAAAATTTTGGGGAAGTTGTTTGTATGTGTGCTTCTTAATAAATAATTGTCGGTATTAGTAGAAGTATTAGTTTGATTATTCATAGTTTTTTAGTTATTAGTTATTAGTACCTAGTTTATTGGTCAAAATAGGTACAAATGTATTAAACAATGAATTGAGGTAGAAATCCGGATTTTTAGGGGTAATATCTCACTTTAGACTGATAAGCTGGAATTGTATAACTTCTTTAACTATTTTACCCTCAGTAGAGGCAAATGGATTTCGCCTCTGAAGTGTATATGGAGATGTTGCTTGATTTATTGGAGCATTACGCGATCGCGACTAATATTATGTCTAGATAATCAGTAATTAAAAACTAAGGACCGTAAGTGCCAATTTTATCCTTCTGTCTCCTCCCAGAGAGTATAAGTGCCAAAATCCTCTAAAGTGTAAGTATTCAACCGGACATAATAATATTCTCAATATTTGCCCATCTTACAAACTACAATATTATGATACAGGATATTTCATAAAGCTATCCCTGCATTTATCATAGCCAAGATGCCTGTACTACATTTGCTCATCCTACAAAATTATGATAATTTTTATTAGAATTGAGATTTGGGAACTCAGGAAAAGAGATATGTTCAGAAATTAATACTATTGAAAATATTCAGGTTCTAGAAACAATTCTGGCCTCTCTCAGAACTGTAGAAATTATTGACCAATGAGGATGTCAACAGTCACATTCTCAAATAGTGAGTAGTGAGTAGGGAGTAGTTATACCGATAAAAAAAAGAATGTTAGGAAAAATAAGGGTGATAAAAGACTTTACAGGATACCTCCCTCTGACTAATCAGATAAGTTATGAGCTAAAAAATGGTATCGAGGCTATTTATTCTGAGCCCTAACTCCTGACTTCTGTATAATGCCTACAATGTCATAAAATCAATAAAGTTTATTACAAATTAGGGAAATACCAGTGGCCAAGTCAACAGAATCTAATGCACAATCTCTTTCTCGCACACCTCTATATGACTTAAGCACTGAACTTAAGGCTAGAATGATAGAATTTTCTGGATGGGAAATGCCGGTACAATACACAAGTATCAGCACCGAACATGAGGCAGTACGCACAAAAGCTGGAATGTTCGACATTTCCCACATGGGCAAGTTTATCGCTCAAGGCCACGATTTAATTGAGAAAATCCAATATTTAGTACCTTCCGACCTGAGTAGCTTAGAACCTGGAAAAGCTCAATACACTGTATTATTAAACTCCCAGGGAGGCATTATTGATGACTTCATCTTCTATCGTCAAAGTAATGACCCTCTAACCAACGAGGTACGGGGTTTTATGATTGTTAATGCTGCCACTAAAGCTAATGATAAAGCATGGATCTTAAGTCATCTCGAAAATAGTGGTGTTAAGTTCCAAGATATCTCTGAGGAAAAAGTGTTATTAGCTGTCCAAGGGCCGGAAGCAGAATCATATTTACAGCAATTTGTCAAGGAAAATTTGGCATCAATTGGATTTTTTGGGCATTCAGATATTACTGTATTGGATAAACCTGGTTTTATTGCCAGAACTGGCTACACTGGGGAAGATGGCTTTGAAATTATGGTTGACCCCCCTGTGGGTATAGAGCTATGGCGGAGTTTGTTGAATGCTGGTGTGACTCCTTGCGGTTTGGGAGCCAGGGATACTTTGCGTTTAGAAGCTGCCATGGCACTTTATGGTCAAGATATTGATACTGAGACTACTCCTCTTGAAGCGGGTTTAAGTTGGTTAGTTCACCTAGATAAAAAAGGGGAATTTATTGCTCGTCAGGTATTGGAAACACAAAAGGCGGAAGGAGTTTCAAAACGTTTGGTAGGTTTGGAAATGCTGGAGCGCGGTATTGCTCGTCATGGTTATCCTGTTTTAAGTGATGGCAAAGTGGTAGGGGAAGTAACTAGCGGTACTAAGTCTCCTACTTTAGGGAAGGCGATCGCTCTGGCTTATATACCTAAAAAATTAGCTAAGGTAGGTCAAAAATTAGAAGTAGAAATTAGGGGAAAAATTTATGCCGCTATTGTTGTGAAACGCCCCTTTTATAGAAGTAAAAAGTTAAAAGTTAAAAGTTAAAAGTAGGAAGTGTGTAGGTTGCTTTAGGCGGAACTATTTAGAAATGATTATACCTCAAAACGTAAAATTGCGCCGTAACCCACCATCTTATGAGATAGTTTGTAGTAGACTGATAGACCTAAAAAAGCCCTTGTAGAACGTAGTGAAACCCAACAAAGCTTTATTGTGGTTGGGTTACTCTTACAGGTTCTTGCTACGTCCGCCAGATCCAACTACAGTTATTGCACCATTTTAGCTGTGTCAGTGTCAGTCTAGTAGGGTGTGTTAGGAGAACTATGTAAATGTGGTTGTACTTCAAAACCAAGGTAGAATTTTACTGTAACGCACTATCTTATCAGACTTGAAAATAATGGGTTATGGTTTGCTTTTCATTTAGCTCCGCACAATACACCCTACTGGAATATTTTCAATAGTGATGTTTATCAACTTCCTTCCTCTTTCTTTTTTTCTGAAAAATGAAACATCAAGAATTACCTGTTATTGGTTGGCGAGAATGGATAGTTTTACCTGAAATTGGAATTACTAGAATTAAGGCAAAAATTGATACTGGCGCCCGTTCTTCTGCTTTACACGCTTTTGATATTAAAACTTTTGAAATAGATGGCAAACCCATGGTAAATTTTAAAGTTAATCCTAAACAAAGAGATACCAATCTAATAGTAATTGCTGAAGCAGAATTAATAGATAAACGAAATATTCGTAGTTCTAGCGGAGAAGCAGAATTACGTCCTGTAATTTTAACTGAAGTTAATTTAATGAACAAAAAATGGACGATTGAACTAACTTTAACTAATCGGGAATTTATGGGATTTAGAATGTTATTGGGGCGACAAGCTGTGCAGAAGAATTTCTTAATTAATCCTAGTAAATCTTATTTAGATAGGAACTAAAAAACTAGTTAAGAATAAGGTTATTTCAGTTACAGCAGATTTCGGGCAAATGATGTGTGAGCTAAATAATAAAAATCATGTAGTACTGGCATCTTGCCGGGGTGGGTGTACCTAATAAAAAGGTCAAGGGCTGTATCAGTTAAGAGTTAACAGTACGTCCTACTGAAGTAAGAGGGTTGAAATTATAAATTTTATTTTTTTTATTCCCTTTAAATGGGAGACTTTAAACCTGACTTTCTGGTAAAAAAAAGGTAGAAAAGAACAAAATGAAAATCGCTATTTTATCTACTGATCCAACTCTTTATTCTACTAGAAAATTAGTGGAAGCTGGGGAAGAACGTGGTCACAAAGTTCAGGTTATTGATTACCTGCGCTGTTATATGAGCATAACTTCTATGAAGACTCAAGTTACTTATATGGGTGAATCTTTGGAAGGATTTGATGCTATTATTCCTCGCATTGCTGCTACTAAAACATTTTATGGCACGGCAGTGGTTAGACAGTTTGAAATGATGGGAGTTTTTACGGTAAATCCTTCTCAAGCCATTTCTCGCTCTCGTGATAAATTACATTGTTTACAATTATTAGCTAGGGAAGGAATAGGATTACCTGTGACTGGTTTTGCTCATCCTACTAAAGATATTGATAGTTTAATTAATACTGTCGGTGGGGCTCCTTTGGTGATTAAATTATTAGAAGGAACTCAAGGAATAGGAGTAGTTTTAGCTGAAACTTATCAAGCGGCTAAGTCAGTTATTGAAGCTTTTCGTGGTTTGAATGCTAATATTTTGGTACAGGAATTTATTGAAGAAGCAAGTGGTGCAGATTTGCGATGTTTTGTAGTAGGAGATAGAGTAATAGCTGCTATTAAAAGACAAGGAGCTGAGGGAGAATTTCGCTCAAATTTGCATCGAGGTGGTAAAGCAAAAAAAGTTAGATTGAGCTCGCAAGAACGTTCAACTGCTATGCTTTCAGCTAAAGCAATAGGGCTGAAAGTTGCGGGGGTAGATTTATTACGTTCTAATCATGGCCCAGTAGTTATAGAAGTGAATTCTTCCCCTGGTTTAGAAGGTATAGAAACTGCTACAGGGGTAGATGTTTCTGGTAAGATAATAGAGTTTTTAGAGAAGAATGCAAGAAAAGGTCAAGTGCGCGATCGCGTTGAAGGCTGAAGAAGTCAATTATCAGTTATATTTAGGATTTACCCAGGTGAACCCAGAAACGGTGTTTTTTCGTTATTCAGGATTTACGGACCAAGGGTCATATCTATTAGGGGCATAAGGCCATTGCCCCCTACAGATAGGGTATTATCTACGAGTTTGCGTAAGTCCTGTATTTGTAGCAAATATGGATGGTAGTGGAGATGTGGATGTTCTCAATGCTTCCTGGGGTGAAGAAGAGATAGCCCTGTACCCCAACATTGGTATCCCAAGTCAACTATAATCTCCACAACAAATAGTATTTATAGACTCTAATGATGTAGCAGGAGTAGGAGATTTTAATGCTGATGGAATCTCAGATATTTTCTGGCGTGACAGTGCACGTAACAGGATTTGGTTGATAAAAAATGACGGCACACTCGATAGTATAACATACCCTGGAGGTTTCAATTTAGATTGGGATGTAGTACAAATAGCAGATTTTAATGGTGATAAAGTTTATGAGATTTTTGGGCGCAATGGTACAATGAACAACATTTGGTTGATGGATAATGGTGGCGCATCTCATACTGATGCTTTCCCTTGAGGTTTTGATTCAGATTGGGATGTAGTTGGGATATAAAACATTAACATCCTCCCGACGCTGCTTTATGAAACAGCGCGGGATTCCCTGATATTGGGGTTTGAGTAGCAACTATGCAGACAACTAGGGCTGTATCTACTCCCTAAGCACGAAAATCATAGCTGAATTAACCAACCCCAGAAATATTTACAGAAACTACATTTTTAATTTCTGGACAATGGCTTTGAATTGCCTGTTCGACACCATCTTTCATGGTTAATGTCGAAGCAGGACAATTACTACAATTTCCCACTAATTTGACTTCCACAGTATCCGGCAATTTAATAGCAACTAACTCCACATCACCATCATGGCTTTGCAAACCTGGACGAATTTCATCCAATGCTTGTTGAACCCTAATTTCTAAAGGTGGTGTCGGTGGTTTTACTAATTCGTGGTAACGTAATAAACCATAAACTACCTCATCTTGCACCGCCTGACGCAATGCTGGCATAGACTCCTGTTTAACACTACGAATTAATCTGGTCAAAGCTTCTTTGTGTAATGCTTCAATAGCATTCTTCAACCCCTCAACTACTAACTTTTGATTTTCATCCCAATGAGCTATCGCCTGTTCAAAGTGGGTAATATCAGATACAAGAGCTTCCAGAGTCACAGACTCTTGCAAGGAAATTTTGGCTTGAGTCATTTCAGTTATCAGTTATCAGTTATTCCTATTTATTAGTCATTTTGACTTCCTATTTCAACTTCATATCTTTGAGTAAAAATGGCATAATAATTCCAGTTCCAAGACTAGAAATAATAATTGGCAACAACAATGTTGTTTCCATTTGTGCCATTACTATTAACAGTAAGACACCAACTGTAGCCGCTAAAGCTACCTGTTTGATAAAGTCAAATGGATCCCGTATCAGTTTACCTTTAAGTAACAACTTAGCACTATACCAACCTATTTCTAACATAAAAATTAACTCCTATTAAAAATCAGTTTTTTTGCAGTTAAACAAATTTCAAAATTGCCAAACCAACAATAATTGCCGGAATTACACCAGCCGGGCCAAACAAACCGCCAATCATAGCAGCTAGACCATAACCTAAATCTTTTCCTGCTAACCATATTCCACCAATAGCACCGCCAATAATCGAAATTACGCTAGCAACTGCCAACCAAAATATACCAGTCAGTATTGTAATTTCTCCTGTAGCTAGGTTACTGATAAAAATATGAATACTTGGCATAGTTTCCAAGTCTGTCATCAGAGTGTTAATAGTGGTGAGTAAATCACTCATTTTTATCCTCCTAATTATATTAATTATGTTGAAGTCTACTATTTTTTAGCAGTTAATTCCCCTTCCCCTCCCTTGGGAGGAAGTTGAAAGTTAGATTTTATAAGCTCAAAACTTCGACGTCTCCAGTAATTTCCGAAAATTATTTGACATTTTAAAGTTGGAAACTATTGGTGACATCTTTAATCTGAATTGGTATTAGTAAATTGAAGTTCACATAGTAACAATTCAGCTTCCACTCCTGCTAATGCTTCCAAAACTACTGCAGCTTTTTCTATTTCCCCATACTGGGAAAAAATTTCTTGAGCTTCTGCATAAAGATCTTTTGCTTGGAGCAAATTATGATAATTTCCTGCTTCTGGGTTTTCTGGGTTATCAGGTAAATTATATAGCAGATTCGCCTTATTAGAGATAGTTGTCCCATACTCTAATGGTGTATCTGTAGCAGTACGAACCTTTAGAGCTTCGTTGTAAGCACTCAAGGCCCGCAAATTATTATCTATCGGATGCAGACTAGGGAGATATTGCAAAGCATTAGCGAGGTTATTTTGTAACATCGCGTATTCTTTGGGATGTTCGATTAGATTAATTGCTTTTAATGCTCCCTCAAATGACTGTACTGCCATTGCTTGTCCTATGCCTTCTCTGTCTGGATCTAGGGTCATTGAGAGGTAGGCGATCGCTATATTATTCTGCAATATGGCATACTCTTGGGGGTATTTCTCCACTGTAAATATTGATAATGCCTGTTGAGATACCTGTATTGCCTGTTGTATTGTTGCCAAATTATAAGAAACTAATCCTTGTAACACCAGCCCCAAATTCATTTCCGCTTCTGCCACTTCTTCGGGTTCTGCCTGTTCCCTTAATATTTTTAGAGCAGTTTCATAAGCTTCTCTTGCCTCTAACAGTAAATCAGGCCCTTCTCCCGGTATTGTTCTCAAAGCTGTTGCCATCCCTACTAATGCTCTTGCTTGCAGTAGGGAATAATCCTGGCGAGATAATTCTATGGCTTGCTGATATAAATAAATAGCATCATATAATTGTTTAGGGTCTTTCGGTTTTTGTTGTAACCCATTTGCCATTTCAATCAACATTTGAATTTTTTCTACAACGTTTACCGACTCAGATTCTATAGCATTCAAAGCCGCTTTTACCGTTGTATCACTAATAGTTTGAAGCACAGTTTTACACGAGTTAGTATTTTCAACAAAAAAATTTTGAAAAGAAAAATTTTTTTTTTGACTATCCAATATACTTAAATCAATTTAACTATACTTTATCAATCTAAGTTAATCAATATCTTAATTACTCATATTTATTTAATACTCAAATACTTAATTATAACTATACAGAAAAAAACCCAATATTGGGTGAGCTACATAAAAAGTTTACCATAGGAAATAGTAATCTCTATTAACCCACCCTAAAAGGATTATTTCAATTTTATTACTGCTTTAATATTTTTCAAACTTTGGCTGGGGATGCCATTTCTTGAGAACTACGTTCAAAGCCAATCATATTAGCAATAGATTCTGGTAATTCCTGCAAATCATCTGTATCCTTAGAACCACTTAAAGGAGATACAAAAGTATAACAAGGGTCACATTCACCAGTATCATAAACCTGAAGAATCCAATAGTCAGGATATCCTTCTATCCCTACTTCAACAATATACCAACTAGATTCTTGTATGGTATATCTAATAGTAAAACAATCTTTTTCGGTCTGGGGAATTTCCCAATCATTACTCAAAAAATCAATTGCTAAATTTTCTGCTTCTTTTTGAGAAAACATAACATTAACTATCTATTTACTGGGCAGGAACTTGGGAAGCATTTGGATCAGGATAAAATCCTAATTGTTTTGCTAATTCACGAGCAACATGGAATAAAAATTTAGCTCCATCTTGATTTCCATGATGAATTTGTGCTTGACCTACTTCCATCAAAGCGGAAATAAAACCTGCATCAACTAATTCAATATTTTCATCTAAAACATCAGGTTCTTTCCCATTTGGGCAATTAACTAATTTATCAATTAATTCAAAATATTGTTCTTGTCTTTCTTCATTCATGATTATTTTATTCCTTAGTGTTAATTTTTTTTTGAGATTATCAGATAGTTTGTATGTTTTGGAGTCGTGTTTGCTGTACAAAACTATACAATTCTGGTAAAGTTTTTAATGGTTGATGAATATGATGGCAATTATGGCAAATTTTGGATATTGTCAACTATTAATATCCTACTTTTTGCTCTCAAAACTGTTGACAATTTCTTGAAAAACCTTTTCAACAGAACGCTGAACAACAGGGGAAAGTTCTAGACCAAAATCTAAATTTTCAGCTTCTATTAAATAGACAGTTACATCTTCAGGAAAGTCTTCCCGAAAAATTTTTCTGCCTACTGCTAGAGCATTATCCCAACGAAAATCATGCAAACTATAACTAGCTTCAGGCAATGCTTCCAACTCCGAACTAGGAACTTTAAATATTGCACCTGGTTCCGAACCTGTCGCACTAGCATCTACAATAATTAGTTGCTGAGTTCCCCGTGCTTGAAACATCACTTCCATTCCAGCAGTACCGCAGTCATAAACTTGGACATTAGGAAAGGGATGTGCAGTCAAATATTGTTGCAACCATTGAGCAATAATTACTCCTACCCCATCATCACTACGGTTAAGATTGCCGCAACCGATAATTGTCAACATCAACGTTATGTATTTGTTAAAAAGGGGTTTATGTTTTCTGGAAACTAGATATTTTTGACTTTCTTGACTTTACGTCCTTGATAATAACCCATTTTTTTTACCAGTTCTGTAACCTAGTAACATATAATTTAAGTCAAAAGTCAAAAGTCAAAAGTCAAAAGTTAAAAGTTAAAAGTTAAGTTATCAGGACTTACGCAAAGAAACCCGGTTAAGACAGTAAATCATTGTTTTTACAGCTCTTTTCAAATTGATGAACTACATCGCCATAACCAAAACCTTGTAGGGACGTTGCATAAGGGCGTCCCTACTGTGGTCGACCGACATGAAAAATGCTGTAACACATAAATATCTACGAGAAACCGGGTTTCTCAGTTTGCCTGGGTAAGTCCTGGTTATATAATGCCCGGATAATCAGAGCTCAAAAACTTTTTTTTCGTAATAGGGCTTTAGGCCTAATTATAGATAGAACTCTGGCCCTAATACGAACTTTACAACGGTTTTTATTTTAGTAGACTACAGTAGGGACATTCCATAGAAGGTCCCTATAAGGTCTTAGTTATAACAATGTGGTTTATCAATCTCAAAAGCGCTGTAATTATAATTACAGTCATTTCAAAAAGAGATGGAAAACTTTTTCTGCACCAAACGCGAGTTATAGCAATAAATACTTGTCTCAATTCTTTATTAAAATGACCAGGACTTACGCAAAAAACCCGGTGTCTACAGTAAATCATTGTTTTTAACACATAAATATCTAGGAGAAACCGGGTTTGCAGAGTTTGCCTTCGTAAGTCCTGATGACTATATATAGTTATTTCAAATAAAAATGAAAAACTTTTTTTGCTGAAACTCAGTTATAGCAATAAATACTTGTCTCAATTCTTTATTAAAATAACTATAACTACAGGACTTACCCAAAAAATGGTGTATAACTCCAAACTTAGGGTAAGTCCTGATTAAGAAACCACGTTTAAGTAATATCTAAGAAGTCCGGAACCGCGCTAACTCTTCTCCTGTCTTAGCATCATGAGCATGAACGGTACACACCAAACAAGAATCAAAAGACCGAGCAACATGACCGACTTCCACCGGATCATTCGCATCAGCAATAGGAATACCTACTAACGCCTCCTCAATAGGTCCACGTACCCCTTGACCATCGCGAGGTCCTACATTCCAAGTAGTCGGCGCAATAATCTGATAATTCTTAATTTTACCGCCTTCTATTTCCACCCAATGACAGAGAGAACCACGACTAGCATTAGTGGCACCCCAACCACGACCATCTTTTTCTTGAGGCTTAATATACCAAGGATCGCGCAACTTCAACTCCCGTAAACAATGTTCTGTTTGACGATACAATTTAGTTAATTCGTGCATTCTGGCAAACACGCGCAAATGTACGCTAGGTCCACCCATTTTCTTGAACATATCCAAAATTAAACCGTCCTTGTGTTGCCAACTCTCTCCATGGTCCCCACCTGCTATTAGTTCCCGCGCCAAGGCACCAACTTCCATCCGACCTAAGTCTTGGTGAGATACTGCAGTTGACCAAGAATAAGCACCATTAAAATTAACATCATTATTAGGAATAGGTACAGTATTTCGGTTAAAAGGATGTATGTCACCATCACCCTCATTATACCATGCGTGGGTAGTATTCTCCCTTGTCAAACTATGATCCATCAACTGATGAATATCTGTAGTACTATCGTAGACACCACTTTTCATAATCATAGCAGCATTTCGACCTTCAATAGTCGGGCGTTGATATTTGTCTTCGTGAGGCAAATATCCCCAACTCATATATTTACCAACACCAGCTCCAATTTTATCCAAACCGATATTCAGACCCATGCGCCAATAGAAACCGAGGTCTGAACTGGCATGATGAGGATCTTCATCTAACCATTCCATGAAATCTTCATAAGTTTGGATTTCTTCAAACCTGTCAATGGAACAACCTAACAATAATGGTTCTAACCAGTTAGTGCGGAAATATTCCAACATTCCCCAGGCGCGGGTAACATCGGTGAGAGTGGGAGCGCACATGACACCACCAGGAACCATGAAACTAGAGTGAGGCCATTGACCACCAAATAGAGCATATATTTCTACGGGCTTTGCTGCAACGGTAATACCTGGTTCATAGGACGTACCTGTGAATGCTGTGAAACGTTTGCAAGCTTCCTCATAAAAAGGACTATTTTGGTATTTTTTGTTTGTTAAGTCGATCGCGTATAACCCATAAAAGTACCGTGGATGACTTTGGAGTGTTTCTACTAGTTGACCAAGGTTACGAGCCAGGATAGCGTTACGAGGTACTTCTGTTTGCCAAGCTGTATCTAACGCCCAAGAAGCACAGGTGAGGTGAGAAGCACCGCAAATTCCACAAATTCTGGGAGTGACAATGAGACCAGCTTTAGGGTCTTTACCTTTGAGGATGACTTCAAAACCCCGAAACATTTGAGCTTGAGTCCAAGCATTGGTGACATATCCGTCAGATATGTCAACTCTTACATCTAGGTCCCCTTCAACCCGCCCTACCGGGGAAATGTCTAATGTTTGTACTTTAGTTTGAACCATTTTTTGTTAAACCTCCAGAATAATACAGTAATCAGTCATCAGTTATCAGTAGCTACAGCTTTTGTAGGTTTGGTTTTGCTACGCACATGAAAAGTGGCAGCACAACAAAATAACAATATCTAGGGTTGGTTATCCGTGGATATGACTTGTGTTTGTTGGCAACTGCTTGCTAATATCAGGTAGCATTGATTAACCCAACATAAAAAGATCATAATTGAGTATTAAGACTTAACCAGAAACCAAGCTATGAGACGAAATTTCATGAGAATTAACAAATAATTAGGGCTATAAACCCGGTTTCTTGTTTAGCTGCCTAATATCATGTCTGGTTGAATAGTTACAATTCAAGCTTGCAGTAAGAAAGTAGCTCTATATTATAGATTTCAAGGGCTAAAGTCCTACTACAAACCATATACTTTTTAAACACTAATTATCTAGACATGATAGAACTCTTGATTATGCCGGGTTTAGTTTACTCAACCAAACCTACAAATTTTAAACTGTAAAGAAATCTTCCTCTGCCCATACTGGAGTTGAATTTTTAGCAACCATAGTCAGCAAAGCATAATCTTTACGATCAACTCCTGTTGGTAATTCTTTGGGAACTCCCATGACTGTTTGAGTCTTAAATACTGTTCCCGGCATGAGGTCGTGGAATGGAAATTCAGGTTCCGTACAACCTAGACATGGCATGCCCGCGCGAGTCTTGGAGGAAACTCGGTTCCACAAAATGCGGTTACAGGAAGAGCGAGTCATCGGTCCGCGACAACCTAAGTCATAAAATAGACATCCTTGGCGTTGCCCAAAATCTGAGGTCGAAGCTTTGTAAGCAAAGTGAACGTTGCGAGTACAACCTGTTTGAGTGAAGCTTTTGAAAAATGTTTCAGGGCGGTGAAATTCGTCTAAGGTAATGTCATCGAGTCTGCCAGTGGCTACCGCTACTAATATTTGCGAAATCCAATCTGGGTGTGCGGGGCAACCAGGAATGTTAATTACAGGATATCCAGCTTGACTCTTGAAATCTGCTCCTAAAAATCCGCCTTTTTTCCGTTTGAGAAACTGTAAACCTTCAGATTCACTGGGGTTTGGTGACATGGCCGGAATGCCACCATAAGTAGCGCAGTCTCCCACCGCGACGACAAAATTTGCAATTTCTGCTAATTCTTTTACCCAGTCTTTCATTGGGCGATCGGCAAAACGGTTCCAATCTCCCTTACCATTGGGTGCGTTAATTATTGTTCCTTCGTATACTAATATATCTAATTGTATTTTTCCTGAAATACAATCTTTTAATAATTGCTGAACGTTTGTACCAAGTTCCATTCCTAGGGAAGGATGCCACAGTACATTAATACCAAAGTCTGTAATTAAGTCACAAATATTTGGTTCTTCAGCATTGAGAAATGATATGGTATTGCCAGAACAGGCTCCACCTTGAAGCCATAGTAGATTTATCATTCTCCCCAATTCTCCTCTCTGTTATTTGAGGTTGGATGGGATTCACGAGAGAATTTGTGCACCCTAAATTCAACCTATATGTGATTATAGAGGATAGATAATAATAATTTTGTATTTATTTACGAATTTTTAATTTTTAATTAATTGTTATTTTTATCAAAAATTCTGTTATCAGGACTTATGCAAAGAAACCTGGTTTCTACAATAAATCATTGTTTTTAACCCATAAATATCTACGAGAAACCGGGTTTCTCAGTTTGCCTGCCTAAGTCCTGGTTATTTTTAATACTTGAGTTTCAATATTATTTTATTGCTAAGAAAATTAGGACTTACCTACAACCAGCATATATAGTTATTTTAATTTAGATTGAGACAAGTATTTCTTGCTATAACTCGCGTTTGGTGCAGAAAAAGTTTTCCATCTCTTTTTGAAATGATTATATATTCAGGGCTGTTTCAAAGTCAGACTCGAATTTGCTTGGTGGGTAGAAGCGGGGGATAGGGATATCCCTCGAATTTTTCTCAAGAAAAAGGTATTTTTTACCTGAAAAATACCTACCCTCACCACCCCACCATTCTATCGACTCTAAGGTTGTAGACTGACACAGCTAAAATAGTGTATTAGCTTTTCTCTTATAATTCTTCAGAAGTTACCCACGGGCAGGTCCTGAGGGTGAAGGTAAATGTTATTCGCCCCTACATATGGTGTTTTCAAGGTGAAGGGTGAGTAAGTCCTGATAGTATAAAAAGTGAAACTATTATCAAACTCAGAGCAAAACAAATTAAGATGAAACGACGAAAATTTATACGTTATCTACAGGGAAGTTTATTGGCTGTAATGGGAATTGGTTTAACATCTAAATTTCACAGTTCTCAAGCTCAAACAGGAGAATCTTTAACTATTACATGGTTAGGACATACTTGCTTTTTGTTTGAAGGTGAAGGTACTAAAGTATTAGTAAATCCTTTTCGCCAAATAGGCTGTACTACAGGATATCGAGACCCAAAAGTAGATACAGATTTAATTTTAATTAGTAGTAGATTATTAGATGAAGGAGTGGTAGACGGTTTTACTAGTAATCCTCCACCAATGTTGTTATTTGAATCTGGAGTTTATCAGGTTAATGGTAGACAAATTCAAGGAATTCGCACTGTTAAGGATAGAGAAGGTGGACGCAGATTTGGCAATAATGTTGCTTGGTTATGGAAACAGGCAGGAATTAAGATTTTACATTTAGGGGGATTAGCTAGTCCTATTGGTATAGAAGAGCGAATTTTGATTGGACGTCCAGATTTGCTACTAATTCCTGTGGGTGGTGGCCCAAAAGCTTACGCTCCTTTGGAAGCAAAACAGGCATTGGAAGTGCTACAACCTAGAATTGTGATTCCTACTCACTATAAAACTGAGGCTGCTGATGAAACTAGCTGCGATATTGCTCCTTTGGAAGATTTTCTCACTGTGATGGAGGGAACTTCTCTGAGAGTTCTGAATCAGGATACGATTTCTATTGCAAAAGCTGATTTACCTACTGAAGGTTTATTAATAGAAGTTTTAAGCTACAAGTTTGATTAGTTATGGCAGTTGAACCATAGCGCCCAGATATTGCTAAATGCTGAAACTAACTTAGAGATTAGTTTTGTATTTTGCCAATTCGACGCTCTCTCTATCTAATACCATTGTCAAAAACTTTTCAACTCGTATCTTGAGTAGGGGTAGAGACGTTGGATACAACCTCCGTAGGTCGAGAGGAGTAGGAGAGGTCGCGATGTTGCATAAGGGCGTCCCTATAACCTATGCAATGTCCCTACAACTCATGGACCGACCTACAACCCACCCCATGTCCCTACAACCCATGGAACGTCCCTGCAATATAAGAATAATTAATATTAACTTAGCTAGAGCTAGCAAGAAAATTATTTGCTTTGTGTTAATTATTTCAGGACTTACCCAAATTAACCTAGGTCCAACCTATGTAGGGGCTTGCTGGCATTTGCCCTCACACTCAGGACGGGAGGGTGGGTAACTCCTGTATTTAAATAACTGAAGTGCTGCTCGAGTATAGCATTCATATGTACATGGGAATTTGGCATAACTTCTAACTTTCCCCTAGCCCTATATCTATAAATCCTTCTAGAAGTAATTAAAAATGCAAAATTGATTTGAGATATTTAACTACATTGACAGCTATCAAAACTTTGCTACAATACTGTAAATAACTTTACAATAGTTAATAAAAATATAGGAAAATTAATCATGAAAGGCCAAAAGAGTTTAACTGTGATGAAAAAAGCGATCGCTATCTTAGGATTAGTAGGAGTTAGTGCCAGCCTCGGTCTACCTGCTGTAGCAAACTTATCTCAAAAATCTTCTAGCCAGGGAGTAGTTAACCAACCTTTACAAATTGCCGGGTCTCACCCTCATTCTCACTCTGACTCTCACTCTAAGGATATTGTGGCAACTGCAGTAGAAGCAGGAAAATTCAATACTTTAGCTGCAGCACTAGAAGCTGCTGGTTTAGTAAAAACCCTTCAAGAAGAAGGTCCATTTACAGTATTTGCCCCTACTGATGATGCATTTGCAGCTCTACCAGAAGGAACATTGCAAGAATTATTACTGCCAGAAAATAAAGACCAACTAATCAAAATTCTAACTTATCATGTAGTTGCTGGTAAAGTAATGTCTGGGGACTTAGAAAGTGGAAAGGTAAAAACTGTTGAAGGTAGTGAAGTAAAAGTTAAAGTTAGTAAAACAGGGGTGAATGTGAATAATGCTACAGTGGTGAAAGCAGACGTACCTGCAAGTAATGGTATAATTCACGTCATTGATACAGTGATTCTACCATCCAATTAAATTTTCAGCGTTATATGGAATGGATGTTTGTCTAGCAAGTAGAGTGAGAATAAACCTTATTTTTTCTTACTTGCTACTTTTGCTGTGGGTAATTAATAACCTGAAGTAATTCCGAATATTTGGAGTAATGCAATTACAGTTTTCATCCTAATTGACTTTTGATTTAGTTGTACTTCATTTTACTCCTAATTAACCATAACTAATTCTAAGACATTTTTTTCTTAAGCATACAAATAATACCCAAACACCTTAGGACATTCCTCTATCAGTGTTCTGGTATTTTGTGTTAACTTAACAACCCAAATCTATTGTCCTAATCAAAAGACATAGTGCTAAACTTTTGAGCTATTTTAAAGATTTTTAAGATTAGTTTATAGCTCTACTCACTAAGGTTAGGACAATTCTCTATTGCCTTTAAATCCTTATGTTTGTCTTAACAAAAAAAATATACTGTTATAGTTTTTCAAAAACCATATATGGTGTATAAGTTTTGTTTTTTCTATATATTATTAATACTAATTATTCCCGTTGTCTAAATCCTGTTGAAATCCTATTTTTGTAGTATTATTTATTAATAGAACATCTAACAAAATAATAAAAGTATGAACGGCCAAAATCTTCTGAATCTCTTCTTCAAAAAGCCTGTCAAGATATTAGGATTAATCTGTGCTACTTTAGGGTTAATCTTTACTAGCGCTTTTTATAGTCTACCTGCATTAGCTAATCAGCAAGTAGTTAATCAACCTACACTTATTGCTTACGCAGAATCAGATATTGTATCAACTGCAGTAGAAGCAGGTAAATTCAATACTTTAGCTGCAGCACTAAAAGCTGCTGGTTTAGTAGGGGTGCTTCAAGGAGAAGGTCCATTTACAGTCTTTGCACCTATTGATGAAGCATTTGCAGCTTTACCACCAGGATTAGTAGAAGATTTATTACGTCCAGAAAATAAAGACAAACTAATCAAAATTCTAACTTATCATGTAGTTTCTGGTAAGGTAAAATCTGGCGACTTAGAAAGT
Organism: Trichodesmium sp. MAG_R02; assembly: GCA_023356605.1. Classification (GTDB taxonomy): domain Bacteria; phylum Cyanobacteriota; class Cyanobacteriia; order Cyanobacteriales; family Microcoleaceae; genus Trichodesmium. The sequence continues at coordinate 39,275 of JAKQYE010000016.1, forward strand.
GGAAAGGTAAAAACTGTTGAAGGTGATGATATAGACGTTAAAGTTTCCAATGCAGGTGTCAAAGTGGATGACGCTAATGTAATCATTCCAGATATACCTGCCAGTAATGGTGTAATTCATGTTATCGATTCTGTCATTATACCATCCAAATAATTAGTATGACATTCTGTGATTAGTGATACTTATTAACAGATAGAAATATTTTGAATAGACCCCATTCAAAAGTTAAAAATGGGGCTTTTTTTAGTAAGTTTTATAAATTCAAGTATATAGCCATAGCCATAAGCTAATACTGATTTAAGTTTCCCCTAATTCAAGTCATAACACAGCTCATTTTACTCACTCTTAAGATAGGGTTTTTATCTCTAGCTTTAAGCATTCCTTTATTCATTACTTATACTAAGGAAAATGATATAATTTTAATGCTAATTGCTGATTGCTAGAATATGAATTTAACTTTTTGCATAATTGTTAAAAATGAGGAAAAAAATTTGCCACGATGTTTGGCAAGCGTGAAAAATGTAGTAGATGAAATAGTTGTTTTGGATACGGGTTCAACGGACCGAACCCCAGAAATAGCTCAAGAATTTGGTGCAAAAGTACATTATTTTGAATGGTGTAATGATTTTGCAGCAGCCAGAAATGAATCTTTGAAATACGTTACAGGTGACTGGGTTTTAGTATTAGATGCTGATGAATATCTCTCACCAAAAATAGCTCCACATATTAGACAAGCTATTCAGAGCGATCGCTACATTTTAATTAATTTAATTAGAGAGGAAATGGGGGCGCAACAATCTCCATATTCTTTAATTTCTCGTCTCTTTAGAAATCATCCTGAGATAAAATTTTCTCGACCTTATCATGCTATAGTTGATGATAGTATTTCTGAGATTTTAGCAAAAGAATCTCAATGGCAAATAGCTTCTTTGTCAGAAATAGCAATTTTACATGAGGGTTATCAAAAGGGAGAAATTACTTCTAAAAATAAACTCGAAAGAGCCAAGGCAGCCATGGAAAGTTTTATTATAGACTATCCTAATGATGCTTATGTTTGTAGTAAATTGGGAGCTTTATATTTGGAAGTTGGTGAAATAGAAAAAGCGATGGAATTGTTGTTTCGAGGTTTGCAAGATTCGGAGGTAGATAAAACAGTTTTGTATGAGCTACATTATCACTTAGGAATTGCCTATAGACAAAAGCAGGAAAAAGAAATGGCAAAGCGTCATTATCAAATAGGAACTGAGTTAAATATTTTGCCAAAATTGAAATTAGGAGCATACAATAATTTAGGTAGTTTGTTGAAAGAGGAAGGAGATTTAGAGAAAGCAAAAACTAACTATGAAATTGCTTTGCAGATAGACTCTAATTTTACAGTTGGTCATTACAACAGGGGTATGGTCTTGAAAGAAATGGGTTGGTTTACTGAGGCGATCGCCTCTTATCAAAAAGCAATTCAACTTGATGCTAACTATGCAGAAGCTTATCAAAATTTGGGAGTTGTATTGTTGAAAGTAGGTCAAGTACCAGAAAGTTTAGAAGCATTTGGGAAAGCTATTAGTTTGCATGAAAAATATAACCCTATTGAAGCAAGGAGAATTAGGCAAGGGTTAGAGTCAATGGGTTTTATGTTGTAGGAGTAAGCTAATACTTATTTAAAATCGGTATTAGTAAGCTAGAATTTAGAATTTAGAAGTTAGAATTTAAAAGTGTTTTTTCTGCATAGTGGCAGACAATCAATTTGCTGTTGAAATGCACAAAAGTTGAGAAGGATAAATTACTTATAAAAATCAACTGGAAAAAGTCAAAGCCACAACAGAGTTAAATATTTTATCTAAATTGAAATTAGGAGGTAGTGCATCAGCTTTCTTTAATCATTGCTATTGTTTCTAGAGTTTCTCTGTCCCTACCATTGCCAATCACTAGTTTGAACCTTTTTTGGCAAAAGCTAGAGCAATAGCTCTCTACCAATACCTGAACTACCTTGTTTGGAAGTAATTTTTCCCTCAAATTATTTAATCATATTCATGGCTTTTGTTCTTTTCAAAAGATGATTATTTTCCAGGTAATCCTATCTCTTAATGATATGTAATTACACAGAAAATGGAGTCTAAAATACCTAATATATTCTTGCTTATATAATCACAATTCACCACTACTACTAAATATACTCCCACTGCTTAAAAGTAGCAGCTTGACCACATTGCTGTTGATTTTCATCTAAAATATTCCAGATGGTAGCATTTGAAATGCGAAACTGTCTGCCTTGACTGGAAATACGAACCCCCTGATAACCACTAATATACCCTTTAGTATTTACCTGGGTCAGTAATAGCTGGCGACCTTCCTGCTGTGAAGGTTGTGCTGTCTCGCTAGAAGGGGTATGAGTGAACTGCTCCCAACTCATTTCCCACAAATCCAACCCTTGCTGATTACCATAATTTAAGATAGGATTTTCTTCCATACTGTGAGAAACAACAACAAATTGAGCTTCCCACAATGCTTGAGCCATAAGTTGTGGAGTTCCATCTATATCCAATAGAGATTGACCAGTCCAATATTTATAGCTCAATAACAGTCTTTGAGTATGCTGAATTATAGTTTCTTGTTTCCAGGGAGATAAGATATTTTCAGTCATTAATAATTTTTCAAAAGTTAATCATCAAGAATTTTATCTTAACTTTTTAATTTTTAAATTAGATTGTCCTTGACTTTTTACCTATAAATTTAAATCAATGATTCATATTGCCTGATAATAAGGATGTATGTTAATGTCACAATTACGCCTTGCTAGAAATAGGTTGTATTATCTAGATCTTTAGGAGATCTATGCTATCAGATAATTAATTATCAACAAAACTAATTGTCAATTTTCGACAAAAAAATATATCATCATAACATTTAGCATCCAAAAAATAAATCAGGTGAATTGGGCTGATTATTATTTTTCCAACCACAAAATTTCCTGAATCTACCTCCTGGGTAAGTCCTATCAATTTCTGAATTATGTAAATCAACTGTTATTAAAGATTAACATCTTTAGACATCTCCAAAATAAAAATTAAGGTATAATTGTCATGAAAAATTTGTAAAAACTATATACTAATGACTCAGATATTAGAATATATTAATAACTACCCAAAAGAAATAAAAAGAGTTATTGGGATTACCGATGAGTAATTTAAAAAATTAGTAGGAAATGCTCAAAAACTTCAATTAAAAAAAAGACAGGCGATCCCTAGTCAAGAAAAAAGACTAATTAAGGCAGTAGGAGGAAGAAAAAAAACTTAAAACTCGAGGAATAAATCATCTTAACTTTATACTATTTACGCCCATAGCTCACATTCCAAATACTAGGAATATACTTTGGTGTCAGCTCATGAACAGCAAATAATATTTTTCAGGCTTTGGATAGATATATGAAAAGAGTTACTGTCTAGTAGCTTGTTAGAACAATTTAAACAAAAAGAAGACGAATATTTATGGATACAATAAATTTTAACCGAACTTGAATTAATTGTAGATAGTACAGAACGAAGCATATATAGGCCATACTCTGATGATAAACAGAAAAAATATTACTCTGGAAAAAAGAAAAACCATACATTGAAAAACCAAATAATAACGACAGAAAAAGGGACAGAAATAGTAGATGTGATTTTCGGAAAAAGAGGTCTAGAAAGCGATGTAAATTAACTCATAAAACAACAACAAAACTTTGATAAAGAACAAAAAATTCAGGGAGATAAAGGGTATCAAGGAGCAGAGATGACTATGACACCAAAAAAAAGCCGAGAAAACAAGAAATGCCACCAGAAATAAAAGAAGATAACTTGAAATTAGCTAAAAAGAGAATATTCGTGGAACATGTTATTAGGTTGCTCAAAATATTTGGAGTAGCTTGATATTGGTTTAGATTAAAAGAATATAATTTAGGACTATCTTTATTCATGTTATTAACTGATACTTTTTCTTTTATCTCACCTCTCGCTTTTTTGTATAAATCAACTTCCAAATATTCTAAAATTTTTTCTAGTTCTTTTATCTCACCTCTCGCTTTTTTGTCTAAATCAATTTCCAAATATTCTAAAATTTTTTCTAGCTCTTTTATCTCACCTCTCGCTTTTTTGTCTAAATCAATTTCCAAATATTCTAAAATTTTTTCTAGCTCATGGTCAAAATAATATAGTAATTTTTCATAAAAACAAAGTAAATTTTCAAATATTTCTGATGTTTTAAATATCCTCCCACATGATTGCTCCAATCAGAAATAATAGTTGTCATATTTTTGTTTAAATAAGTTGCTGAATCAGTTTCATTGTGGACAAATATGTTGAGTCATTTCTGTTTCTATTCCTCCGGGAGTAACAGTATTAACAGTTATTCCACTCAATACCAGCTCCAAAACCCCAGCACGAGCCAAACTAGTCATTCCTGCTTTAGCTACAGTATATAGTTATTTTGATTTAGATTGAGACAAGTATTTATTGCTATAACTAGGTTTCAGCATAAAAAGTTTTCCAATATAATTTGAAATGACTATAACTGGTGAGCTCTTGCGCTCCTAAAGCAGCAATACTGAAAATATTAACAATACGGTCCCACTTTTTCACCTTCATTGATGGCAACACTGCTTGAACAGTTTGTATAGGAACACCCAAATTTAAGTCAATAACTGCCTCGAATTTATCTAGTTTTACTCCCTCTAGCAGTCGTGGGTGTTACTATTGCTACATTAATTGACTACAAATCAAAAGAATATTTAGCCAGAGTTTCTGTTGTGGCATAGCGATCGCTCAAATCAACTGTGACAAATTCACCAGGGAAGGGTTTTACTGGAACGTGACGTGCTAGACCAACTACCAAATCTTCTTGTCCAGCC
>JAKQYE010000160.1 GCA_023356605.1 Trichodesmium sp. MAG_R02
GGAAAATTTTACTATTGTCCTTTAAAAAATAATCGTTTAATTGATGATACAGGAGGTGTAGAAAAATATAAAAAAGTTCAAGATTTAAATTGGAATGAAGCTGAAAAATCTTCAGGAAAAATAATTAAAATTAAAGGTTTTCCACGAGATAAAAAGGTGAAAATATTTTGGATTATGTGTATCTGCCAACAGAACAGAATATATTGTCACTAATGACTTAACTCAATCATCACTCTTATGATGTAGAATTTGAATCTCAAACTCGATGGAAAATCGAAGATATCAATCGATAAATTAAGCAATTAACAGGCTTAGAGTTTTGTCAGTGTCGTCTGCGAATAATTCAAAAGAATCATATTGCTTGTGCAATGGAGCGTGTGGAACTTTTGAAAAAGATTTGCTTCTAAAATAGACAAAAGTATTTATCAAGTTAAGCACGGTAATTGATCAAAATATCTAACCGACAAATTGAAACATCCTTCAATTAAAATGAAGGTTATTTGACTTGAATTACTATTGGTTTTTGAATAAAAATAGTTAGGCGATTGCGTTCCGCAAAGCTGGGCTAACGCACGTGACAAAGCGTGAAGTTCGTCGAAATTGTCATGCGCTATATATAGTGTCTTTGCGTAAGTCCTGATTAAGACAAGCCTTAGCTCTTTTTATTCCTTTTGACTATGCATGTTTGATTTATAAAATCGTCTAGTTCATCTAAAATATTCATTTTTTGTCTAGGGAATTGGATATGTTATTATTATATCTGTTGCGACCTATGCGCGGATTGCTATAATCAATCATCAAAGTCTGGATTAAATAAATCTTGGTTATTCCCTGCATTTAGTCAATTATTTAACATACAGCGCATTTAGTGGTTTAGGAGTTACAGTCATACTAGCTTCTGAGATAGTTTTTGAACTGTGGAATTAGGTTTTCATTCTTATTGGGCAAACATACTAAGATTGATGTACCACAATTACATGGAATAGGCTCTAAGTAGGTGGACAAAATTATTTGTATATAAATTTTCTTGTAAATCCATTGATGGTTCTATGACAGAGCCTTGAATTACCCACAATTAATTCTCTGAAGCTACTCACTAGGTTAGGTAGCATAAATTGCAAACCCTAGACCAGATAAGTCTATGTAGCTAAGTCGCCTAAAAATATTAAAATTAAATAGTAACCGAGAACCAATCCTGTCTACTACAATAATATTACCCAGGCTAATATAATTAAAAGATAGTACAATCATTATTAGGAATTATCTGATGAAATCACCAATCAAAGCAGTTCAAACAAGCAGTTACTATGGAGATGTCTCTTTTCGTACACCACCTCCTGATTTAGAATCTTTAATGTTAAAAGAGCGAATTGTTTATTTGGGATTACCATTATTTTCATCAGATGAAGTTAAAAGAAATGTCGGGATTGATGTTACCCAATTAATTATTGCTCAACTACTTTATTTACAATTTGATAATCCCGAAAAACCAATTTATTTTTATATCAACTCTACTGGCACTTCTTGGTATACAGGAGATGCAATTGGTTTTGAAACAGAAGCCTTTGCTATTTGTGACACTATGAGTTATGTAAAACCACCAATTCATACAATATGTATTGGTCAAGCTATGGGTACAGCAGCAATGATTTTATCAGCAGGGACAAAAGGATATCGGGCAAGTTTACCTCATGCTACAATCGTTCTCAATCAAGCCAAAACAGGAGCAAGAGGTCAAGCAACAGATATTTCAATTAGAGCGAAAGAAGTTTTAGTTAATAAAACAACTTTTTTAAATATTCTCTCTAAAAATACAGGTCAATCAGTAGAAAAGATTGCTAAAGATACAGATAGAATGCTTTATATGACCCCAGAAATAGCTAAAGAATATGGTCTAATAGATCAAGTTTTGGCAAGTAGAAAAGAACTACCAAAACCTTTACCTGCTAATCTTTAAGTAATGAGGAGATACTGATAACTGATAACTCAAATGACCTGTTACTCTCTAAGTCCTCAGTAACTCGAGAGTACAAAGTTCTTCTAAAAATCATTTGCTGATCAAGTGCAAGTCTTACTGGAAAAGGCTTACAGCACCTAAAATTCTTATGAGAGTTTCTCAACTTGAGAACGCTGAAAGCCATAGCTAGCAATAGTTATTCTCAAAACTTTCCACTGTCTAGCTCAATAAAATCAAACGGAAAAAAGTATTATGCCTATAGGTGTTCCCAGTGTTCCTTATCGTCTTCCTGGTAGTCAGTATGAAAGATGGATAGATATTTATACCCGTCTTGGTCAGGAAAGAATTATCTTTCTTGGTCAAGAAGTTACAGATGCCTTAGCTAATAGAATTGTAGCCTATATGTTGTATTTGGACTCTGACGATCCAAATAAACCCATTTATCTTTATATAAACTCTCCTGGTGGTTCTGTCACAGCAGGATTGGCAATATACGATACTATGCAATACATCAAAGCAGATGTCATTACTATATGTTTAGGTTTAGCAGCTTCAATGGGTTCATTTTTATTGGCTGCTGGAACTAAAGGCAAAAGACTGGCCTTACCTAATTCGAGAATTATGATTCACCAACCAATGGGAGGTACTCGCGGTCAAGCCACGGATATCGAGATTGAAGCTAAGGAAATTCTGCGGGTTAGGTCGGAATTAAACAATATGTTGGCAGAGCGTACAGGTCAATCTTTGGACAAGATAGAAAAAGACACTGACCGGGATTATTATATGTCTGCTGAAGAAGCTAAAGAATATGGTCTAATTGACCAAGTAATTGAAGAACGTTAAAGTTAAATGCAAGAAGAAGGAAGGAGTAAAAAGAAAGAAGGAAGTTAGTTAAGGATATCAATCAAAACCTAAGCATTCAGCCATCAGCTATTGATGAATCGGAGCAGGTAAAAGCAATTTAGAAATTTACTGAGAATTAAAACTCACTGCAAAAGTAAGTTCCTTTAACTTAAGAAGGAATTATTCATTATTTGCTGATAGCTGACTACTAAAAGCTGAATGCTTACATTAAAAATAGCTAAATATAGCTAAAAAAATTAGGTATTATAGTCATTTTAATAAAGAATTGAGATAAGTATTTCTTGCTATAACTCGCGTTTGGTGCAGAAAAAGTTTTCCATATCTTGTTGAAATGACTATAAGTTAAACTGAACATCTCTAAAAGAAAGAAATTGTTTTCCCTATGACTTCAAAATCTATGAATATTATTGCAAATTATTATAGAAAATTAGGCCTAAATTTAGGAGCTAGTTTAGGTGAGGTAAAGGCTTCTTATAGGCGACTAGCAAGAATATATCACCCAGATGTTAACCCAAAAGATCAGCAAGCTAAAGATAAGTTTATTGCGGTGACAGAAGCTTACAAAATTTTGCTGATGGTTGCTCCTACTCAAACCGAATCAGTATACAATTCTACTCCAACATCAACAACTAATAAAAAGTCAAAATCAGAAACTGTATATTCAAAAACTGTAGCTCCAAAAGAAACAAAAGTTAGGGTGAATTTTAAACAAGAACAAGGTCAAAATGGATATCATACCTCAGAGTTAGAAAAGCAACTTAAGCAAAATTATTATTTACAATTAAAGCATTTATTAAAATATCAAAGATATCCTCGGGCTATTGCTTTAGTAGAAGGTTTGGCTCAAAGAATGCCTCAAGATTGGGAAGTGCGCCAGTGGCAAGCGATCGCTTATCAACGTTGGGCACGTCACCTCATTAGTGAGAGAAAACTAGATAAGGCCAGGAATTATCTGAAGAAAGCACTCAAAACAGATCCCCAGAACCGCGCTCTCTCGGCAGAAGTAGAACATGATTTTCGTCAATTGGAAAAGATTTATTGATCATTTATAGATTTGATTCATAATTGTCAGTAGGTGTTACTAGCTCAGAGCTAAAAATAGAGATTCTCCTAGACAAAAATCTACAAAATACTGGGAACTCAAATAATCAGAAATTCACAGATAGAAAATATTATTGACATTCCGAGATAAGCCATGGTAGTTTTAATTTAAATAATTGAATCTTAGTAATGGCTAAATCTCGCGGTTCCTTGAAAGGGGTAAAAGTCAACATTGAATATATACCTGTATTTGAGGAACGACTGTAGTTATGTAAATCTTGGAAATGCTCTAATATTACCTGGATGCAAACTGAGAATTTGTAGAAATCTTAGGTAGAAAAGCAACTTAGCAAGAAGTTTAATATTCAATGGGTATGGGTAGACTCAATTCTACTGAAGCAGCTCTATGTTTGAACTAATTAGAAATAGCTAAAAAGAACTATGTTTCTAAATTATATTCACAAATCTAAGCTAAAATAATTACCACGAAAAAACTTTAAAATTAGTAAATAAAAAATATTTTCCATATGTACAATATCAAAAAAACTTCCAAAATCGACTGATAGACTTAAACAGTAAAATTAATAAGATAGCCATAATGAAACAAAAATTAAAACCGTTAAAAAATACAGAATGTTTATATGTTTGTTTTGGCTCTGGGAAATTATTTAAGGCTCAAAATAATTTAGTAGAAAACGGGTACAAAACCCTAACTGAATGGGGTGTTGATTGGGGGAAAAACCCTCAGGCCTGTTTTTCTTTATGATATACAGGACGCAACGATCCAGGGTCTGGAACTATGATGAAAGTTTTCCCATTAGAGGAGGATGGCAGGTCTCAACAACAAGTTCAACGACCTAGACCATTATGCAGAAAATCATTTGCCATCATGGACGGCGAATTTTCAGCTTTGTCTAGTTTTTTAGAAGGTGCCGTCAAATTGCTATGAAGGGTTTTCCAGACTTTTACCATGAATTGTCTGCCTTGATGTATCTGTTTAAACATCAAACTAAATAAATCATCGAAGAAATTAATAATTATGGATATAAATCACAAACTCCAAGCGGCTATCAGATTCCAAAAAGAGGGAAACTTACAAGAAGCAGAATCAACATATATAGACATACTAAAATATGATAGTAACCATGTAGCTTCCCTAATTAACCTTGGTTTAATAGAGCAAGGCAAAGGTAAACTAGATGAAGCAACTCAATTTTATAAGTATGCTTTTTCTATAGATTCAAATAATATATCTCTACTGTATCTTTTAGCCAAAATTATGCAAGAGTTAAATCAATTAAATGAATCTATTACCTACTGGCAAAAATTAGTACAACTGAAACCAGATGGTGCTTTAGAATTTTACGGCAATATTGGTAATAGCCTAGTTCAACAGGGTAAATTTGACGAAGCACTAAATTATTTTCGTCGTGGCCTAGAAATATCACCCAAGAGTTTTCAAGCTCATCAAGCGATAGGTAATTTACTGATTAGACAAAATCAACTTCGGGAAGCAAAATTAGAATTCAGCAAAGCATTAGAAATTAATCCTAATTATCAGAGTGCAAAAGTTTGGCTGACTTTAGTTGAAAAGTTACTTAAGGGAGAAGATATAGTCTCATTTAATTATCAAGGCACCCCTATAAAATTTAAAATAACAGGCAAAAATCTAGCAGTAGAAATTGCCAATGTTGGTGGAAATTTTTATGAATTACCTGAATTAGAGTTCATTCAGCAGAATCTCGAATCATCAAATCCTGTTATTATTGATATTGGAGCTAATACAGGGAATCATTTAGTTTACTTTGCCAAAATTATGCATGCAGCAAAAGTCATTCCCATAGAATTTCATCCAGAGATTATTGTTACTCTGGAGAAACATATATCAATTAATCAAGTGAGTAATATTGACTTATCTAAATTAGGTTATGCCATTGACCAAAATCGCGGCACATCTTTTATAAAAGAACATCCTGCTAAAGATTTATCTTTAACAGAAATTGCCGATAATATTATTAATGGTATAGAAGTAGTAGTTGTGACTTTAGATGAATTAATTAAAGAAAAAGTAGACTTCATCAAAGTTGATGTACAAGGGGCAGAAATAAAAGCTTTGACAGGAGCAAAAAATTTGATATCTATTTATCAACCTGATATGCTAGTTGAAGTTGCCAAAAGTCATATGAAGGACTTTCGGAAATTTTTAGAAACAGTTAAATATAAAAGTGTTAAGGCCTTTGACCATGGAAGATATGTTAACTTCTACATTAAACATACTTAAGTGACATCCTTCCACACTAAAATTTTGATGCAGTGCGGACTTTTCGCTTCCCAGCGCCATTACTCCTCACACTTTTTGGAATAGATGCCCTACTGCCCTACGCCCTGTGTTTTATGTTTCCAAATGGGTTTTAGACTCACAGCTATTTTCTTCTGTCCTGAATTTTCAATATCACAGTAAATAAAAATAGATGGGAACTTCACTGTAGTTAAGATAACATGAATGTTTATTTTTGAAGCAAAAACCCGTCTTTGTAAATTAACTTTAAATCGAGTCCCATTAATTTACTTTTAATTATAGAGTTGATTATAGAAATGAAACCGACACTCCGCATATCTTCATATATTTTTATATATATTTACATTTTTAAATAGACTTATAGGAAAAACCTTCATTCTAGAATTTAATATTAATAAATTTTATCAATAACTAATTTTTTATGAGAAAATTAGTTACAATTGTTTATTACAGTGAAACTTGATGCCCATAGCTATAAGGCTTTCAAGGAAAGGATTCGGAGCGATAGATAAATAAAACTTATCAATTTAATGTTAAGAAGTGCGGAATGGTCTTTCTAACGAAGAAGGTGGATTAAAGCCTCTGTTATTGCTAAGAACTATCAATAGTTTCTGTCATATGTATTTTTACTTACAAACTTCAGAGTTATTATCAGGCAAGGCTTTCAATAGCATGTCTGATATACTACATTTTGACGTGCGGAATGTAAGTTTTATATGCTGGATTGGCATACCTAACCTAGTATTGCTATCGGGACTAATTGAAAAAATATGTTCGAACCTTATAAAGTAGTATTTTTGCATTAAACTAACTGTTTTCTTGATATCTTGATATATGGCAATTTCCCCAGAGGTTGTGAAAATTCAATAACCAGCAAATTTACTCTGAAACTGCTACCCATTGCCTGTTCCCAAAAAGCGACAAGATTTTAGATAGGAATAAAATAGGATTCCTATATCTATAGTTTTCAGCTATATTTAGCTATTTATAGTCATTCTGATTTAGATTGAGACAAAATCTTTTTGCTGTGAAAGGGTTTTAGCTGAAAAAGTATCCCACTCTTATTCGGAATAACTATAAGTTATTTTTCCCTGCTCCCATTCTGGTTGTATTACTTTTGTAATTCTTTTGTCAAGGGAAAGCACAATAAACTTTACTAGGCTTTATTGATAGCCATTTACCATTGCTATAGTAGGACAGGAGTACCAAATCTCAAAGTACTGCTATGGGGGTTTATGTAGAAAATATTCTGGAAAAAGGTAACAGGAAATAGGCAGAATAGTATCAAATTTCCTATCTATCTTTAGATTTTTTAACTAAATATTAGGCAAGAAGCAACAGGTAAAAAGATTTACTTCCAATTTTAGATGTTAGTAAATAACCAAATCTCGTTTCCCATCTCATTTAACAATGTATAGGGGTAAATTTAGATAATAAACTAATGCAAAACTTAATTATCTGGCTAATAATATTTATAGTTAGCTTGTTCGTTCTAATAAAAGCTTCTGATTTCTTTACAGATGCAGCAGAAAAAATAGGTATATCTTTAGGAATTTCTCCTTTTTTAATAGGAGTAACAATAGTATCTGTAGGAACATCTTTACCAGAGTTAATATCATCTATTACAGCAGTATATCAAAACTCCTCTGAAATTGTTTTTGGTAATGTTATGGGTTCTAATATTGCTAATATTTTTTTGATTATTGGTACTGCATCATTGATAAGCAGTCCTTTAAAGATACTATATGAACTAATTAATGTGGATTTACCACTATTTGTTGGTTCAGCCTTTTTATTAGGTTTAACAGTTTTAGATAGTAACTTTTCTATAAATGAAGCTATTATCTGTATTTTAGGGTATGTTGTGTATGTTTTCTATACAATCAGTAGTGGAAAAGAAGAACAGCAGTCAGAAACTATCGATACTTCACAAAAAAGTTTTCCAGTCAAACAAATAGTAATTGTGATTGTTAGTGCATTATTTGTATTTTTTGGTGCTACTTATACAATTAAATCTGTTACTAAAATTTCTGAAATATTGGAAATTGGCAAAGAGTTAATTGCTTTAAGTGCAGTCGCACTTGGTACATCATTACCAGAACTAATAGTTACCATTTCTGCTGCTAGAAAAGGAAACCCAGAAATAGCAGTAGGAAATGTTTTGGGATCTAATATTTTTAACTCATTAATAGTAATGGGAATACCAAGATTGACAGGGAAGTTAGAAATTCCTGATGATGTTCTTGGTAGTGGGTTATTAGTTTTATTAGTAGGAACAATTTTATTCTTTTTTGTTACCCAAGATAAGCAGGTAACTCGTTGGGAGGGATTAATATTTTTCATATTTTATGGATGGTTTATTGGCAATATTTTTGGGTTTGTTTGACATGTTCTAAAACCCAATACTTGACTTTGTGCTTCTTGGAAAAATAGCCAACAATATAGTGAGCACCTACACATAATTAATTATATGTTCTTTTCCCAAATTTTCCAGAACTTTTTTGACATATTCTTTCAAGCTGTTCCAACTTTCATAGGCATTAACTTCAATCCACTCATACTCAATAAACTTCCACAATATTTAAGTAAATTTTTCTTCGGGTGAGTAGGTTTTAATTTTAGCTATCACTTTATTTAAAATTTTTTGCTGTGATTTTGCCCAATCTTTGACTTTTTCCTGTCACAAATGATTTAATACTGGCTAAAAGTTAAAGCTAGAAATCAAAAAATTAATTTTATCTTCAGACAAAAACAAGGTACTAGTGGGACTTACACAACTTAACTGGCCAAATTAGACTTTATGCCTTGTAAATCAATAATTTTACGTTGAAGCGATCGCTCTTCTATGAAAGAAACTACCCCTACTGCAATGCCCCCCTGCTTTGAAAGGTGGTGTAAACAGTTTGATGATTCTTAGAAAAACCTACCCTAAAAAACAGGATTCTGCCACTATCTGAGTGGACTACTAGGGGAAAGCGAAAGGAAAAACATATCCCAAATGGCCAATAACTCTATTGGAGTAGTATATAATCGGCTACATCATTTCATCGCAGATTCTCATAAATCTTGCCCACTCAAATCAATCAACGTCGCCTAGAAATAATTAACAAACGTTCTCAAACCTTATTTCAAGAAAGGAAATAGCTTTGATTTTAGATGATTCGGGACACCGAAAAAGTGGGAATTTTACATCGGTCGTAGGCCGACAATATATTGGAGAAATAGGTAAAACAGTAATGGTCATAGTAACTGTAACAACCCATTCTTATGATGGAAAAAAAAGTTTCCCAATAGAAATTAGATTATATCAACATTCAAGTTCTTTAGCAAAAGGAAAAGATGACGAATTATTTGAGAAAAAACCAGATATAGGAATAGAGCTAATAGACCGCAGTCTTAGCCGAGATCTGAGTCCTGGAATAGTTTTATAGTCGTCTTAATTAAGATTGAAACAAAAAATTGAGTATAATAAAATTAAGTCAACTAGAAACTATTTTGAACTATGCCTTACAGTTTAGACTTAAGACAAAAAGTAATAAATTTTGTAGAAAATGGCGGTACGAGACAGTGTCTCATTCTTATTTAAAATAACTATAATTGATGGTGGTTATGGCAATAACACAACCCACATTCCGCACTTCTTAACATTAAATTGATAAGTTTTATTTATCTATCGCCCCAAATGCTACCCCTGAAAACCTTATTGCTATAAACTTCAATTTTCACGACTATAAAGAATCGTAAATAATTTTCTCATAAAAAATTAGTTATTGATAAATTTTATTGATATTGAGTTCTAGAACGAATATTCTTCGTGTAAGTCTCTTTGAAAATTTAAATATACATAAAGATATATGAAGATCTGCGGAATGTCGGACACAACATTCTTGAAAAAACTCGAAGAAAGGGAATTAAAATACTTAGGAAAAATCGCAAAAAACCGAAAAGTAAGAGTTAAACTAAAATCCCTTAATGAAATAGAAATCAGAATAGACGAATTAGCAAAAAGCTTGCCATCACAGAAATTTAAGCCAGTAATATTAAGTTTAGAAAAAACAAAAAAAGTTTGGGTAACGACATTCACAGCATCAACTTCACGCATTTTTGAATAAAGAACATTTGAAGCGCGTTATGAATGCTAGTTCTATAGAAGATGCCACAGAAATTGATTATTTTATTACCAATGTTGAGCCATCAAAAGTAACACCTGAATGGATAGTTATAGTCGTTTTAATTAAGATTGAAACAAAAATTGAGTATAATAAAATTAAGTTAACTAGAAACTATTTTGAACTATGCCTTACAGTTTAGACTTCAGACAAAAAGTAATAAATTTTGTAGAAAATAGCGGGACAATTACCAAAGCAGCTCATACATTTGGGATAGGAAGAGCTTCGATATGCCGAAGAAATTAAAGCGATTTTAAAATCATCAATTTCTACTCCTGTTGGTAACTCAGAAATAATAAATAAACTAATAGCAGTAACAAACCAAAGAATCAAAAGTTGCGAAATACTCATTTTTTTTCTCCTTAATCAACAGCAATCTAAACATTAAATCGGAAGAGCATAATATCACCTTCCTTAACAAGATAATCTTTACCTTCACTCCTTAGCAAACCTTTCTCCTTAGCAGCAGTCATTGAACCACTAGTTACTAGATCCTCATAAGCAATTGTTTCTGCTCGAATAAAACCTCGTTCAAAATCAGTATGAATTACACCAGCAGCTTGAGGAGCTAACATTCCCGCCTTAATAGTCCAAGCTTTGGTTTCTTTCTCTCCAGTAGTAAAATAGGTACGCAATCCCAACAATTGGTAAGTCGCTTTAATCAAAGATTTTAAACCCCCTTCTTCTACTCCTAAAGATTTCAAATAATCAGCTATTTCTTCCTCGGGTAATTCAATTAGTTCCGATTCTACCTGAGCTGAAATTACCACAATTTGAGCATTTTCCGCAGCTGCAATATTACGGACTTTCTCAACCCAATCATTCCCATTAGCCAAGTCATCTTCTGAGACATTAGGAGCGTAAATTGTGGGCTTATAAGTTAATAAGTTTAAAGGCTTAATTATCAAACATTCATCTTCATTTAAATCAGCCATTTTCACCGACTTACCTGCATTTAAAACAGCCTCTAATTTTTCTAAAACTTCTAATTCTGCCTGAGCTTCTTTGCTGGTGCGAGCTTGTTTTTTAGTCCGTTCAATTCGTCGTTCTACTTGAGCTAAATCGGATAAAGCTAATTCTAAATTAATTACGTCAATATCTCGCACTGGATCCACAGAACCAGAGACATGAATAATATCTTCACTATCAAAACAACGAACTACTTGAACAATAGCATCAACCTCTCGAATATTAGATAAAAATTGATTACCTAAACCCTCTCCTTTACTTGCACCTTTTACTAAACCAGCAATATCAACAAACTCAATTCTAGTAGGAACAGTTTGGCCAGAATTAGAAATTTTAGTCAGCACATTTAACCGCTCATCTGGCACTGTCACCACACCAACATTTGGTTCAATTGTGCAAAATGGGAAGTTAGCAGCTTCCGCCTTAGCATTAGCAACTAAAGCATTAAATAGGGTAGATTTTCCTACGTTGGGTAGTCCGACAATTCCAGCTCTGAGCATAAATTTAAGTCAAAAATCAAAGTTTAAAAGTTAAAAATTAAAGAAATTACAGATAGGGTTGCTATATAAACTGCCTATCTACTCAGGATAGCAGAAGGAAAGAACAATCTGGATTTCTCACCTCAAATTTTACTTAAAATCAACAATCAAAAAATAAAAAAATCTAGTTTGTCTTTTCTGTTAAATTTAGGAGTAGCTAAGTAAATCTAGCTATGAGCGCTTATATATTTACATATTACTATTGTCTTTAAATGTAGTATAAGTTTCTGTTTCTATCACTAATACTGCCACATATATTACATCCCACATTCCGCACTTCCGGCATGTAGTACAAAAAGATACATGAATTATCATTACTATTTTGAGCCAACAAATTAAACAAATTAATTCTATAGAACACAAAAAATCAGTGGCATGAATATTTTGGGCCAACCAGGGATTTCTTTCCAGGTTTACAACTTTGTTGGTTTTTATAATTCCAGAGTATTTCTGAGCAATGAAAGTCTGAAGACGACTCAATATTTGTAGCTAAAATGAAGATGAGACTGAAAATAACCCGGAAAAAGAATTAAAATTAAAGGCTTTCCACGAGACAAAAAAGTGAAAATATTTTGGATTATGTGTATCTGCCTACTGTTGCCGAATATATTGTCACTACTAACTTAAATCAGTCATCACTCTTATGATCAGGACTTACGCACGCTTAACCTTGAAAACACCATATGTAGGGGCGAATGGCATTGCCCCTCACTGGGTGTAGTGCCCGTACGTAAGTCCTGATAATTATAAAAAAATGATACGATAGGAAGATAATTATTGAAGTTTTGCCTAAAGTAAAATGATGACAGAAGTTTCTTGGATTGAAATAGCTAAAACCACCCGCCAAGCAGCACAACAATCAGCAGTTTTATCTACCCAAGCCAAAAATCAAGCTATTGAAGCAGTTGCCCAAGTATTAGAAAAAGCTACACCAAAAATTATTGCAGCAAACCAACTTGACTGTCGAATAGCTGAAACTGATGGAATTGCCAAACCCCTATATAATAGATTGAAAATGGATGAGGCTAAACTAAAAAATGCGATCGCAGGTTTACGTAACGTTGCTACTCTTAGGGATCCTATAGGTGTAGTGCAAATACATCGAGAACTGGACACAGGATTAATTCTCAAACGTATTACTTGTTCCCTGGGTGTTATTGGTGTAGTCTTTGAAGCTCGTCCAGATGCTGTAATTCAAATTTCTGCTTTGGCAATTAAATCAGGAAATGGCGTTATTCTTAAAGGGGGTAAAGAAGCAACTAATTCATGTCTTGAGTTAGTTACAGCAATTCGCCAAGGTTTATCTACAACTTCTGTTAACCCTGATGGGGTACAGTTATTAACTACCCGGGAAGAAACTCTGGAGTTACTGAAGTTAGATGAATATGTGGATTTAATTATTCCTAGAGGCTCTAATTCTTTTGTGAAATTTGTTCAAGAAAATACGCAAATTCCAGTTTTGGGTCATGCTGAAGGAATTTGCCATGTCTATGTAGATAAATTTGCAGACATTCAAAAAGCAGTAAAAATTACTATTGATGCCAAAACTCAATATCCTGCTGCTTGTAATGCTGCCGAAACTTTGTTGGTACATGCTGATGTTGCTGCTAAGTTTCTTCCAGAAGTTTTCCCAGAAATGGAAAAACGTCAGGTTGAGTTACGGGGTGATAGAGCTACTCAGCAAATTTTATCATCGGTTAAGGAGGCGATAGATGTAGACTGGGCAACAGAATACAGCGATCTAGTATTGTCAGTTAAAATAGTAGATAGTTTAGACTCAGCGATCGCTCATATCAATAATTATGGTTCCGGACACACAGATGCTATCATAACTGAGGATGGAAAAGCTGCGGAGATATTCTTCGCACAAATAGCTTCTGCTGGGGTATTCCATAACTGCTCAACTAGATTTTCTGATGGTTTCCGTTATGGTTTTGGTGCTGAAGTGGGAATTAGTACCCAGAAAATGGCACCAAGAGGTCCAGTAGGTTTAGAAGGATTAGTTACCTATAAATATCAAATTCTTGGGGATGGTCATATTGCTGCCACTTATACTGGTGAAAATGCTAAACCATTTACTCACCAAGATTTTTAACTAATAAATAAGGTTTCAAGTATTCCCTTGGATAGGGAATGAAAAAAATCAATTTCAGTATTTACAGGGCTTTTCAGATTGATACACCACATCGTCACAACCAAAACCTTTTAGGGAAGTTGCATGCAAGGTCCCTACTGTAGTCGACTAAAATGAAAACTGCTGTAAAACCTTCTGCTTCAGCAGGAGGTACTGATAATTAATAACGGCGTTATCAGAAAAGAACAGGACTTACGCAAAGAGACTATATATAGTGTATAACAATTTCCACGATCTTCATGCCTTGCTTCATGGGTTAGCGGAGCTTAGCCTCAGCAATATGCCGGAAGTGCGGAATGTGGGTTATACTACAAGTAGTGCCTTTACGTAAGTCCTGATGATGTAGAGTTTGAATCTCAAACTCGATGGTATTTCGAAGATATCAATCGAGAAGTTAAGCAATTAACAGGTAATGGACGGGTGGAGCGTGTCGTCTGCGAATAATTCAAGAGAATCATATTGCT
Source organism: Trichodesmium sp. MAG_R02 (assembly GCA_023356605.1). GTDB lineage: Bacteria > Cyanobacteriota > Cyanobacteriia > Cyanobacteriales > Microcoleaceae > Trichodesmium. The sequence goes on from JAKQYE010000160.1 coordinate 14,437, forward strand.
TGTGCAATGGAGCGTGTGGAACTTTTTCAAAAGATTTGCTTACTATATAGACAAAAGTATTTATCAAGAACAGCCACGGTAATTGATCAAAATATCTAACTGACCAATTGAAACATCCTTCAATTAAAATGAAGGTTATTTAACTTGAATAACTAAGGGTTTTTGAATAAAATAGTTAGGCGATTGCGTTCCGCAAAGCTGGGCTAACGCATGAGACAAAGC
>JAKQYE010000161.1:0-3141 GCA_023356605.1 Trichodesmium sp. MAG_R02
ATAAAAATGAAACACTTTTTCTGCTGAAACTTAGTTATAGCAAAAAAATATTTGTCTCAACCTGAATTAAAATAACTATAGAATAGGATTAAAAACGATAACAGGTAAAGTCATTACTGTTTGTGGTGTTAAGCCCATTGGCTTATATCAATGGCTATTTGAATATCTATGGCTAGTTGGTGTAGTAGAACCAAAAACAGGAGATTCCTTTCAAGGCATTGCTGAATTAAGAGATGAATATAATTGGGACGAGCATTCTACTTACCCAAAAATATAACGAACAGTCAAGATGCCAATTTTACAAGGCTATTAAAATCATCCCCCATTTATGCAGCCACCCTTTCAGAGGTAGTTGAGAATCTGACCTCAATCAAGACCAAAATTGGTATTGCCTAGCTATTTACCAGAACTACAATTGGTAGAACGTTTGCGGCCTTTTGTGGCTTTTAACCCACATTCCGCTTTCATTTTAGTAGACTACAGTAGGGAAGTTCCATGGAACTTCCCTACAAGGATTTGGTTGTGACGATGTGGTTTATCAATCTGAAAAACGCTGTAAGCTTGCTTGTCACCCCCTGAACCCTTTGACAAAAAAGATAGTTTCCCACCCAAAAAATGGCATTGAAGCCATTCATTCTGACTCGGTCCTCGTGACTCCTGAATTCTTAGAAATCGCCTATTCATTGGTAGCGAACATTTACAAATTGGTATAAGTATATAATCAGTATCCAAGCAGATTTGAAATCAGAGATTACTTCAGACTTCGCGCCTTAGAACCTTCTGACTCTATTAGAACCGCTCACCAATACCAAAGTGGAAACGAGTGTCACCTTCATCATTAATAGCGTAATCAATTCTAATTGGACCCAGAGGAGACTGTACCCGGATACCAGCACCATAACCTATGCCGTCTCCTGGTTTCTCCCGTACACCTCCAGGATTACCAATAACAGAACCTTGACTATCAAACACTGTTGCGGCATCAACAAATAAAGCCCCGCCAAGAAACTTAAATAAAGGAAAGCGATACTCAATAGTTCCTAACACAAAAGTACGACCTGCTGCCACTGAACCCTCATCATATCCACGGACTGTGTTAGTACCACCCAAAGGAAAAGCTTCATAAGGAGGTAAGTCTCCTATTATATGACCTGCTTGTATATTAAAAGCTACAGCTTCAGGCCCCTCAGAAAAACCAGTAAAATTTACTGGAATAAAATAACTGAAATTACCTCGCAAACGATTCAAACCAATTTCTCCTGAACCTACAGGAATGGACTGTTCTACACCAAAGCGCAACAAACTACCAGAAGTCGGTTGTCGGGGATTATTGCGTCTATCATTGATAATACCGAATTGAATAGTCAATAGATCATCTTTCCCAGAATCATCAACTGTCAATTTATTACCCAACTCATCTCTAGGTTCAACTTCACCATCACGATCGTGAATTTCTACCCTTTCATATTTTAATCCCAAAGAAGCAGTCCACTTTGGATCAACAAATGGGTTAGGGATAAATGGACGAGTAAAACTAACCCCACCTCCTGTACGAAGAACCCGTGGGTTATCACCATTAGGCAGATCGACATCACGCTGATCATCATCATCAGAGTCAAAAATTACCGAAATAGTTCGCCGTCTGAAGGCGTTAACTGTGTAGGAGAGTCGATGATCATTTCCACCTATCCAAGGATCTGTAAAACTAACATCTGCTAATACTAATCGTTCACCGACCTGAAACTCACCACCTAATTTTTGATTATTACCACCAATGTTTTGTTGTTGATAACTCACTGTACCAAACAACCCACTTGCAGAACTAACCCCACCACCAAATGCTATAGAACCCGTACTTTTCTCTACAATATTTACAATTACAACTGCCGTATCAGGATTCTCTGGTGCTGGTTCCAACCCCAATCTCACATCTTCAAAAATTCCTAAATCAAACACTCTTCTAATATCTTTTTCTGCTGTCTGTCGCTGAAATATATCTCCTGGTTTCAGCTCAATTTCTCTAGTAATGATATATTCACGGGTACGACCTTCTATGAGATTACCTTCTTCATCTACTGTTTCTCCTTCTGCATTTACAAAACGTACCCGAATATCTTTAATTTTTCCCTCTGCAACTTCCAAGGTAACTTTACCATCATCACCAACTTGGGGCGCACCAACAACTTGTCCGAGAACATAACCATTGTCTTGATACCATTGGTTGACTTGTTCAACACCTTGTTCAAAAACTTTTAAGTTCAGGGTTTGACCATATTGATCGTTAAATATTCTCTCTGTTTCACTCTCAGGAAATACTTCTGCACCTTCTATTATTACCGAACTCAATACAGGATTCGATTCAACTTCAAAAGTAATTCTTACCCCTAGAGGAGTATCTTCTGGTAATGCTTTCACATTTCGGAATAAACCAGTGGCAAAGATAGCGTTAATGTCTTTTTGTAGTTGAGAGCGAGTGGTTGTGCGTCCTGGTTGAGTGTTAATAACTTGGTAGACTTTGTCTTCAAGTTCTCCCTCTACTCCAGTAACTACAACTTCAGCTACTAGCACCAGGGGTTCTTGTTCCTCTGTAGAAGTTTGTGCTTGTTCTGATGAAGGTGGAGTATATTGTTTTAATTCTGTCGAGATAGGTGTAGTATTGCTATCTAGTTCTACAGGTTTATCTTCTGGTAATGACGTTAGGACTAAGTTATTTGATTCGTCTAGTTTTAATAAACTTGATGTTAATTTTTGTTGATTTAGAGTTAAATTGCTTCTTTGATAAATGATGAGATTAAATTCTTTATTTACTAATGGCTCAAATTTAGTTTCTGTTGATTTTGCCAAAACTACAGCTTGAGAATTTTCAGTCTGATTCTCTACTTTTTCTGTATTTCGAATACTTGTTATAAACTGTTTATTTACTAAGGGTTCAGATTTAGTTTCTGTTGATTTTGCCAAAACTACACCCTGAGAATTTTCAGTCTGATTCTCAACTTTTTCTGTATTTGGAACACTTACAGTAAACTGTTTATTTACTAAGGGTTCAGATTTAGTTTCTGTTGATTTTGCCAAAACTACACCCTGAGAATTTTCAGTCTGATTCTCAACTTTTTCTGTATTTGGAACACTTACAGTAAACTG
>JAKQYE010000161.1:3241-14578 GCA_023356605.1 Trichodesmium sp. MAG_R02
TTCTGTTAATTTTACCAAAACTACACCCTGAGAATTTTCAGTCTGATTCTCAACTTTTTCTGTAGTTGGAACACTTATAGTAAACTGTTTATTTACTAAGGGTTCAGATTTAGTTTCTGTTGATTTTGCCAAAACTACAGCTTGAGAATTTTCAGTCTGATTCTCAACTTTTTCTGTAGTTGGAGCATTTACAGTAAACTGTTTATTTACTAAAAGTTCAGCTAATTGTGTTTTTGAATTAATTAATACAAAAATCAAATCAGTATCTACACTATTTTCAGATACTTGAGCATTAGCAGACTTTGAGAGCCCAAAAGTTACTGAAGCAACAAAGATGGCCACGAAAAACGGAGACAAGCGCATATCATTACTATCCCGTACAATCCACACACTAGTGAAATTTTCATATAAACTGTAAAATTGTACACTATTGATGACTATCTCAACCTTTATGAGCTGAAATCCTTTTTAGGACTTGTTGATATGCGGCTTCCACATTACCAAGATCCCGACGGAATCGATCTTTGTCCATAACTCGCTCGTTGGGGTCAGTTTGAGATTGGTCCCAAAGTCGGCAACTATCTGGACTTATTTCATCTGCTAAAATCAGATTTTCATGGTTATCTTGGCCAAATTCGATTTTAAAGTCCACAAGAGTAATTTGGCATTGGTTAAATAAGTTCATCAGAATATCATTAATTTTCAGGGCCAAGGCACGTATTTGTTCTAATTGTTCCGGGGTAGCTAATTCTAGCAGTAAAAGGCGATCGTTGGTTAGAAGTGGGTCTTGCAGACTATCATTTTTGTAACAATATTCTACTAAGGGAAATTTCAAGATAGTTCCTTCTGTCAATCCAGTTTGTCTGCAAAGACTACCAGCAGCAATATTTCTGACAATGACCTCTATCGGTAGAATTTTCACCTTTCGGACTCGCATTTTATCTGGTTCGGGGCAATCAATAAAATGAGTAGGTATACCATTAACTTCCAGTAGTTTAAATATATGACTAGAAATGGTACAGTTCATCTTACCTTTCCCTATTATTGAACCTTTTTTTTGAGCATTAAATGCTGTAGCATCATCTTTAAAAAAAGTTAGCAATATTTCTGGATCCTTAGTACTATATAGAATTTTAGCTTTGCCTTCGTAAAGTTTTTGATTGGATGACATAAAATTTTTGACTGGGGAATAAAAATAGACTGATGAACAAGAATCACTCTTTTCTTGAGTTATCATACTATAATTTATATGTCAATATCTTCATAGTAATAATAACAGATCCAATTCCCTAGACAAAAAATGAATATTTTAGATGAACTAGGCAATTTTATAAATCAAACATGCATAGTCAAAAGAAATAAAAAGAGCCAAGGCTTATCTAAATGATTTTGTCGGGAAAATACTACTATGAAGTTAAATAATTATTAAATGTAACAGAGCAGTTTTATTAGGGAATGGAAAAATCAAGCAATGTTTCATGGCGTAGAAAGTTTAAAGCTTCAATTATAGTCATTTTAATTTAGATTGAGACAAGCTGTTCTTGCTATAACTCGCGTTTGGTGCAGAAAAAGTTTTCCATCCTTATTTGAAATGACTATATATTGGAACACAAGGTTACTTAAAGGTGGTCGAAAAAAAGCAAATAATTGAGTGGATGAGGGCAGAAAATTACCTAAGATTCTCAGATTTACAAAAATATTTAAAGAAGCAATATGATGTAGTTTTTGATATCTTACAAATTTATTATAACTTACTCAAAGAAAGGAGAATATAGTCTTTTAAATTAAAATTGAAACAAAAATTGAGTATAATAAAATCAAGTCAACTAGAAACTATTTTGAACTATGCCTTACAGTTTAGACCTAAGACAAAAAGTAATAAATCTTGTAGAAAATGGCGGCACGATTACCGAAGCAGCTCATACATTTGGGATAGGAAGAGCTTCAATCTATAGATAGTTGTCTCGCCCAAAATTGTCAGCAAATAAGGTAAAAAGTCGTCTAAAAATACTATGAAATTTGTTAAATACTTAAAATAGCAAAAGCCGGGAAAAAGATTGGCAATATTTTGGGACGGTACAACGTACCATAACTCTCAAGAGTTTCGAGAATATTTGGTGTTAATTAATCAATATTTACCAGAATAAAAATGGTTAATAAATTGTACGATCATTTGCTTAGAATTCCACAAAACAAAACCTCGTAGAAGACATTTGGTTACAAACTAAAAATTTTATTACTGCATTTTCTCACATTACCACGTTTTATCATTTTTGCAGTTATTTCAAAATAGTTAAGTGACTATTTTAATTTTTTGCAGATGGTCAAATATTTGATTTTCCCAAACTTTTTCAGTATGGATTTTTGCCACAACCACCCAGAAGATTGTTATAACTAAGCGGTAATTTAAGTTTTTTGTAGATGGTCAAATATTCAATTTCCCAAAACTTTTTCAGTATGAAATTTTGCCCCAACCTACTTAGGATTCCCATAGCAATTCTAAATGGGTTATGACAATTCAAAAACTCAAAATAAACTCCGACACTCTTGCCCATTAACCATTACCCCTAAGCAACCATCCCAAAAAGGGTTAAGATTTTAAGCACAAATAAAATAGGATTCCTATAGACTTTTCATTGCAAAGGCGTTTCATATTGCAAACAAAAATGGCCATTAATACTCCACAAGATATTTGCTTAGTATTCCGCAGGAAAAAGCCATTACTCATTATATGACCATCTAAAGAAATTATATTACTCCGAAGTCAACGGATTTGAGATGAAATAGGCACACAAGACATGGAAAACCGGAACAACAGACAATATTTTGGTCAATGGACATATCACAGCATTTGATTAAATAAAATTAATATTAAATGTTATTTACTAGGCAATCTTTTCTGAGATTATGAATTATAGTACTAAAAATTATGAAATCATAATTGAGGAATCGAAAATGAAACAGATGATGACTAGAGCAAAATCTGTAGCAATGAGTACCTTATTATCTATTGCTGCTGTTTATGGTGTGAGTCTTACTTCTATAGCAGCAGTATCATCTCAAAAGATCCCCATTGTTGATGAGTCAGTAGCTAAAGTTCCTACTGAAAATCAAACAGAGGATCAACTTGCTCACCGATATCATGGCAGGTCTTATAGGGGATATTCTGGCAGGTGTCGTCGAGTAGCAACTAATTACAAAAACTTGCGGGTGAGAAGATATCCTTGGGGTAGGGTTATAAGTGCATTACATCGAGGTACCCGTGTCCGTGTCATTGGTTACCATGATGGTTGGGCAAAAATTTCATATCCTTGTTATGGCTATGTATATGCTCGTTATTTAAGTTATTGCTAGGGATTAATTATTTCATTGGATAACTGACCTAAATGAACTCGGCTTCTAGGAGAGATTGTTGCTTTTAAGAATGGATATCCAAGGACAAATCAGATTTCGGGGTATGAATTGCGTAATTACTCTAATCTGAAAAATGGATGATAGCATATTAGCTGATATCTAATAGGGAGGATACTCTCAGAGAGCTAGTAGCGGTTGGCTATAATCTGATGTAATCTATGATAATCTGTAAAATATTTATGATATAGATTGTATTAATTAACCTTTCTTAAGAGTTAAAGCTTACTTGATCAGGACTGACGCAGGTACGCTATATATAGCGTACTGTCAATATAAAATTGTCCATACTATAATTAGTTTTTTTTTGATAGATATTACTTTTAATATATATTTAAACAAGGTTACAAAATATTAAATTGACTTGCTAAAAATCTTTAATCATTTAAATGATAATGACATTATCAGGACTTAGGCAGGGACACTATATATAGTGCATTACAATTTCGACGAACTTCACTATAGTTTCATGGTTTAGTGGAACTTTGCGTTAGCAATCGCCTAAGTGTTTTTATTCAAAAAAACAATAGTAATTCAAGTTAAATAACCTTCATTTTAATTGAAGGATTTTTCAATTACTTTTTAAAGGACAATAATAAATTTTCCCTAAATTATCTATCAATACCATTAATCTTTGTGTTGTATACCAACTATCCATTAACACTGTTTTAAATGGTATTTTCTTATTTTTTATAGCATTAAGTATCATCTCTTCAATACTCTTCTATCTTTGTTTTCTTGTCAGTATCTGGGTCATAAATCCTATTTAGCAGGATTTATATGAGTGAGTTTTTTTTCCAAGTTATTCCCGCTTCTTTGAGTAAGTTATAATAACTTTGTAAGAGGTCAAAAACTACATCATATTGCTTCTTGAAATATTTTTGTAAATCTGATAATCTTAGGTAACTTTGTGCCCTCATCCACTCAATTATTTGCTCTTTTTTGAAAGCCTTTAAGTAACCTTGTATTCCAATATAATTGAAGCTTTAAACTTTCTACACCATGAAATATTGCTTGATTTTTCATTCACTAATAAAACTGCTGAGTTACATTTAACAGGACTTACGCAGTTATGCTATATATAGCACACTGTCAACTAGGAAATTGTCAATTACTTAAATTAGTTTTTTTTCGGATAGATATTACCCACATTCGGCAGTTCCGGCATGTAGTACAAAAAGATACATGAATTATCATTACTATTTTGAGCCAACAAATTAAACAAATTAATTCTATAGAACACAAAAAATTAGTGGCATGAGTATTTTGGGCCAACCAGGGATTTCTTTTGGCAGCATAACATACAGGAGGAACTACACTCCTGTTGTCCGCATAAATTAATTTTCTTAGCTCTTCAAGTAGTGCGTTCGCGAAGCGGACTGGAAGTCTATCGCTTCTTACCCAAATATTTTGAGCAACCTAATAACATGTTCCACGAATATTCTTTTTTTAGCTAATTTCAAGTTATCTTCTTTCATTTCTGGCGACATTTCTTGTTTTCTAGGCTTTTTTTTGTGTGTCATAGTCCTGTGTGCTCCTTGATACCCTTTATCTCCCTGAAATTTTTGTTCTTTATCAAAGTTTTTTTGTTGTTTTATGAGTAAATTTATATCGCTTTCTGGACCTCTTTTTCCGACAATCACATCTACTATTTCTGTACCTTTTTCTGTCGTTATTATTTGGTTTTTCAATGTATGGTTTTTCTTGTTTCCAGAGTAATATTTTTTCTGTTTATCATCAGAGTATGGCCTATATATGCTTTGTTCTGTACTATCTACAATTAATTCAAGTTCGGTTAAAATTTCTTGTATCCATAAATATTCGTCTTCTTTTGGTTGAAATTGTTCTAACAAGCTACTAGGCAGTAACTCTTGTAATATATCTATCCACAAGGTGAAAAATGTTATTTGCCGTTGATGAGCTGACACCAAAGTATATTCCTAGTATTTGGAATGTGGGCTACGGGGGTAAATAGTATAAAGTTAAGATGATTTCTTCCTCGACTTTTAAGCTTTTTTTTCTGACTCCTCCTGCCTTAATTAGTCTTTTTTCTTGACTAGCGATCGCCTGTCTTTTTTTTAATGCAATTTTTTGAGCATTTCCTACTAATTTTTTAAATTGCTCATCGGTAATTCCAATAACTCTTTTTATTTCTTTTGGGTAGTTATTAATATATTCTAATATCTGAGTCATGAGTATATAGTTTTTACAAATTTTTCATGACAATTATACCTTAATTTTTATTTTGGAGATGTCTATTCAAACAAGGTTACAAAATGTTAAATAGATTTGCTAAAAATCTTTAATCATTAGATGATAATGACATGATTATATTAGTTCAAAAAGATGGATTTTAATTTTGTTGTAACTCGTCAATATTTACTTAAATCTCACACAAATTTTACAATAATGCTACGCCACAAACCCAAATCGAAAATATTAGCCATGATACAATAAATCGTTATTTAAGATATTAGTCTTTAAACTCAGAAGTTTATGGCGAAATGTTTGCGACCCACATGAAAAAGAATAATTGGTTTGCTGATACAGCAGCTTATTTAATCTTTGATGACACAGTAATTAATAATAAGTTAGGATATAATATTGAGCTTACACGACGACAATATAGTAGTAATAAACATAAAGTTATTTGCGTTCTATTAGCTGCGAATTTTGATGTCAGAGATTACCTTTAGCTTTTGACTTTTTACTTGAGCGTAGGGTTGTCGTTGCAACTGTACCGCACAAGCTTTTAACTCTGGCTGTCCAGACTCAGGACAAGCTTGAGGATGAGTCAGAGCATTTGCTTCTGCCTGACTTGCCCACAGTGCGCCCCAGTGCATCGGCACAAATACAGTACCTGGAGTAATAGCTCTGGTAATTTTGGCTGGAAATCTGCTATAACCTCTTATCGACCTTACTTCTACCCAATCATTTTCCGAAATCTCCAATCTTTGAGCATCCATGGGATGAATTTCTATAAATGGTAGGGGATGCATTTTGCGAATTTTTTCAACACGCCCGGTACGGGTTTGAGTATGCCAATGAGCATATAATCGCCCACTTGTTAAAACGAATGGATAATTAGGATTAGGTGGTTCTGCTAATCCTTGAGAGTAATATGTCGCAAACTTTGCCCTACCATCAGGAGTATTAAATCGGAAGTCAGTATACAGACGCTCTTGAGATATGCCATTACTATCAGAGCAAGGCCATTGAGTCGGACCTTGTTCTTGGAGTCGTTGATAGGTAATACCTGTCATGTCACAGGGGCGTGAACGTGTAAATTCCAAAAACTCAGCTCTTATAGCTTCCGAGTTAGCGAAATTAAAATGATTTGTAAATCCTAAACGGCGACCTACCTCAACAAATATTTCCCAATCTGCTTTAGCTTCTCCTATAGGTTCCCGAAACGCCGGACACAAAGTTACCATTCGCTCCGAGTTTGTCATAGTTCCTGTTTTTTCTCCCCACTGAGCTGCAGGCAATAACAGATGAGCATATTCAGCAGTTTCCGTCGGATAATAAGCATCCTGGTAAACAGTAAAAGGCGATCGCAACAAAGCAGCCTTAGTCCTTTCTAAATCAGGCATACTCACAGCAGGATTAGTTGCTGCAATCCACAAACAACCAATTTCTTGCCGTTCCAAAGCCATAATCATTTCCCAAGCATTACGACCAGGTACACCAGAAATTTGTCCGGGAGTTAATCCCCACAACTGTTCAACCTCAGCCCGATGTTGAGAATTTTTCACCATTCGATAACCAGGCAAAATATGAGCCAGTCCACCTGCTTCTCTTCCACCCATAGCATTTGGTTGACCTGTAAGAGAAAAAGGACCTGCGCCTGGTTTGCCTATATTACCTGTCATCAAATGAAGATTAATCAAGGTTCGCACTTTTGCTGTACCCTCTGACGACTGATTCATCCCCATTGACCACAAAGATAAAACTCTGAGGGAGTTTCCCCAATAACGAGCTGCTGTTTCCAAGTCATCCAAGCGAATCCCACAATGACGTGCGACTAGTCCCGGTGGATAGTGACGAATGACATCTGTGTATCCAGGGAAACCTGTCGTACATTCATCTATGAACATGGCATCCAATAAACCCCACTGCATAAGCAGATTAGCTATACCATTAAGTAAATCAATATCTGTACCTGGTCGAATTGCCAAATGTAGGTCTGCTGCTTCTGCCGTTTTAGTACGGCGAGGGTCGACCACAATTATTTTGACTTTCTTATTTCTTTTTTGATATGCCCGGAGACGGTTAAAGATAATGGGATGACATTCGGCTGTATTTGTACCAATTAAAAATGCACAGTCTGTCTGTTCTAAGTCATTGTAGCAACAGGGAGGACCGTCAGAACCTAGACTTTGAATGTATCCAGATACTGTTGAAGACATACATAGGCGAGAGTTAGCATCAAAATTATTAGTTCCCAGACATCCTTTGAGCAACTTTTGAGCAACATAATAATCTTCTGTTTGAAACTGACCAGAACCATACATACAAATTGCATCTGGTCCCTGGGTGAAACGTACTGTTTTAATGCGGTTAACAATACGCCGAAAGGCTTGCTCCCAAGTAACACGACGAAAAGGTTCATCTAGGGTCTCGCGCATCATTGGGTATTTAAGACGGCTTTTATCCAATGCTTCGCTTACGGTAGCGCCTTTGAGACAAACTTTGCCTTGACTTGATGGATGAGAGCGATCACCGCGCACTTTCCAAATTGGATTACCTTGATTATCACGATTTGTTGCTTTTCCTGGCATTGCTGGTGGCAATACTTCCAATCCGCAGCCGACACCACAATAAGGGCAAACAGTTTTTGTAGTTTCCATAGTTCACTTACATTTTTTTTATAGCCATGAGCGCTCACATATTTACATCAGGACTTACGCACGGGCACTACATGAGCGTAAGGGCAAATGCTATTCGCCCCTATATATGGTTTTTTCAAGGTTGATTTGCGTAAGTCCTGTACATATTACTATTGTCTTTAAATATAGCACAAATTTCTGCTACTATTACCAATACTTTTACATATATTACATTAGTAGCAATTTATATTATGTAAACATACCAGCCAACGTTGCTATAATTACTAAAAAGTTAATTAGATCAGGACTTACGCAAAAGAACTACTTGTAGTGTAAATATCTGAATTTGTTGCCAAAGATACACTATATATAGCGGTACTGCGTAATTCCTGTAGATTTTAGAAATTATAGCTAAAACCAAAATTTATTAAGAGGAGCCATGTAAAAATAAGTTGTACAGATTTTATTTTAGATAAATTGGAGAATTTAGTTTCTAGAAAAAACTGTTTGGGTTATTTTTACACGAGTCCTAACTAAACTGATCCTCAAACAATCTTAGTCTTTAGCAAATACAGCAACAGATTTCAATACTTCCTCTTCTCCTTCATGGTGTTCAGCAAATGAACCCTCTGGCTCTTTCAGAAAAAATGCACAGACGAAAGCCACGACCATTGCTGTAACACCCAGAACTTCAAAGAAAATCTTGTTACCAGTAGCACCTTCAGGTAGGAAACTAAACAAAGTAAGATAGACAACTGCTCCTACGTTACCATAAGCACCGACATTACCTGCTATTTGACCAGTCACTCGCCGTTTAATAAGGGGAACTATGGCAAAAGTAGAACCTTCAGCAGCTTGGACAAAGAAAGAACACAGCATTGTCAACAACACAGCACCAGGTAGCCACCAACCTCCTTTAACGTTACCCATCGTCAAATAACCGATCGCCATCCCTGCTGTCAATATTGTCATTGTCAACTTACGACTACCTAGCTTATCAGAGATCAAACCACCACCGGGACGAGATGCCAAATTCATAAAAGCATAACTAGCAGCAATTATTCCTGCCATTGCTTTACTTAGACCAAAAGTATTTTCAAAGAAAGCAGGCAGCATAGAAACTACTGCTAACTCAGAACCAAAATTCACAAAATAAGTTAACTCTAAAATTGCTACCTGGGAGAATTTATAGCGATCGCTGGGGGGATAGTGTTTTTCTCCAGCAATTAACTCTTTATTAGTTGCCCAACAGTTATAAGTTTGGAAAGTGTACAAGCCTAATAGCAGTAGCCAGACGATGTAAAGTTGACCTTCGGATAAAAAACCTACTTTACTTAAGCGCCAAGCTAACAAACAGAGAACTCCTGTTAGAGGAATATTCATCAAAATGAGAAAAAGGAAATCTTTTGGGGTGGTAACTTCTAAACCTCTGGCACGTTTGGGTTTTTGATATATTTTACCTGGAGGAGTGTCTTCAACATTAAAGAAGTAAAATACACCATAAAGTGCAGCAATAATACCTGTCAGAGCGATCGATAACCGCCAATTTAATACACCACTGGAACCAAAAGTTAACCAAGCAGCTATAGTTGGGAGTGTCAAGGCAGCACCAGCAGAACCAAAGTTACCCCAACCGCCATAAATACCTTCTGATAAACCTATTTCTTTGGGGGGAAACCATTCAGCTACCATCCGAATACCAATAACAAAACCAGCACCGACAATACTTAATGCCAAACGACTAATCACCAACTGGCTAAAGTTTTGAGCTAAAGCAAAGCCGATACAGGGAATGGCTGCATATATGAGCAATAATGAATAGGTGATTCTCGGTCCGTATTTATCTAGCAACATTCCGATGATAATTCGGGCAGGTACTGTGAGCGCCACATTACAGATGGCAATAGTTCTAATTTGAGAAGTTTCTAAACCTAAGTCTGCTTTTAATGCTGTTGCTAATGGTGCTAAGTTAAACCAAACAACAAAGGAGAGAAAAAAGGCAAACCAGGTTAAATGGAGAATGCGGTAACGACCGCGAAAAGACAAGAGTTCTGTTAACATGTTTTATTTGATTACGATTATGACTTGGTTGTGTTCATCTATCATTATGAAGGTTGACCCTAGTAGTCTGTCTAGTTCAGGACTTACGTCAAGGCACTACTTGTAGTGTAAATATTTGAATTTATTGTCAAAAATGCACTATATATGGCGGCACTGCGTAAGTCCTGTAGTTAATAGACCTCTCTAAAAATAAGGATTTTAGAACTGGAGAATAAGGTTTTGAGAACCTTTTTTATGTAGTGGTTGATGAGGAAACATTTGTTTCAGCTTGTTGCTTTTGAGCATATTCTGCTAAAGAACGTTGCCAACTGTTGACATAAAAGCCAGTAAATAATGTCAACAAAATAACAGATATAATTTTCAGACCCTGAGTTATCCTAGTTTCAGAAGCAGTATCTGAGGAATTGATTATAGTAGACATTCTTAATATCCTCCTTATGATCTAATTACTCTTTTGTCTAAGGTTAGTAATTTTTTTGCAGTGAGACTAACTAATTTTCTTATTAGTTGTTGCTATGGTTGTTCAATTTGATTGACTCTAGATAAAGCCAATACTCAAATTATTAAAGAAATTTTACACATAAATTTTCATTCTACTGAACTTACTCCAACTTACCCAACAGGATCTTGGAGGTACCTTCATGTTTCCACAAGGACTAATCTCTCCACAGATGTTAATTCAGTGTTACAGTTCAGTTGATGGGGACATAACTATCCCTTATCTCTGCTTCCCCCGACGTGCATAAGAACTACCAGTTCATATCATGTTCACCTGAATACTTATACTTTGCTGGATGTTGGCAGAAGGCAGAATACAGAATAGCTTCTTCTAATTGTCACTCCAGCAGTTTTAGAGTTGATAAGGTACAGAGTTTTAAGAGTTTAGGCAATAGGCAATAGGGATTAATATAGGATTATATCTCATTATTTTCAAATTTACTGTAATTTTACACACAAAATGCTACCCGACGTGATGTTAAATTATTCCTAATAACATAGGATTTGCAGTTATTAGGCACACCGACTCTTTTATGCC
>JAKQYE010000162.1 GCA_023356605.1 Trichodesmium sp. MAG_R02
AGCAGGCCGATTTATTTTAGCTACAAATATTGAGTCATCTTCAGACCTTCATTGCTCAGAAATAATCTGGAATTATAAAAACCCAAATTGAACGTGGTTTTAGATTTCTCAAAGAGCCGCAATTTTTTGCCGATAGTTTTTTTGTCAAAAACCCAGAAAGAGTAGAAACAATACTGTTTATTATGTCACTGTGTTTATTAGTGATAGATAGATGGCAAAGACCAGTTGAGAAAGTAAATTGGTACGAAGCCGTAGAGTTTTGTCAAAGACTATCTAAACTAACAGGAAGTTAGATAGAACTTTACATCTTATATTTAAACAGCTCAACAGGAACTTAAATTATTTTTTCCTGAAAACTTTCTCAAAATTAGGTATTAGGGAGCTGAGTCAGATTAACAATAGTAAAAACCTCTTAAATTCTATACCCTGATATTACAGCAAATTCCGGATTTAGAATTTAGAAATTATAACTTAGAAAAGTTTTTCTTGAGAACAAAGCATACAACAATAAGTAGTTTAAATGCACAAAAACTTAGATACAGTGCTTACCATACTGAGCAAGCACATCCCCAGGGAAAAAAATGCCATTGGCAAATAAATTTCCCCCTTTACCTTGTAAATCATTTGCCAAAAATCCACCATATATTCCTTCTGCCTAACTCCCATTCCATATAACCAATAAAAGAGAACAAAAATGAAACCTTACCAAAAAATCAAAATCCAAGAATGTGACGAACCCCTAGTTCCAATTCCCTTAAAACTATTCGCCATAGAATCACCCCATCCCTATCAAAAATTAGGTGCCCCCTATCATCTTTCTCAAACAAAATCCCCTTATTTCTTACGTAAAAAAGTATTAGATAGCTTAACAATAGCCCAAACAAAACTACAACAAAATCATCCCGGTTGGCAAATCCAAATATTCGATGCTTATCGCCCCATTATCGTACAACAATTTATGGTAGATTACACCTATGCAGAAACAGTAAAAGCTCATGGTTTAAAATTAGAGAGCCCATCCTTAAGCCAAGCAAAACGTCAAGAAATTCTAGAGCTAGTTTATCAGTTTTGGGCAGTTCCCAATCAAGATCCCACCACACCACCACCTCACAGTACTGGTGCAGCCATAGATATAACCTTAGTTGATGGAAATGGCAAAACTATTGATATGGGTTCTCCCATTGATGAGTTATCCCCACGCTCCTATCCCAATCATTTTTTAGATCATCAGAATAAAGAAGCTCAAAAATATCATCAACATCGAAAATTATTAGCAGAAATCATGTTATTTGCAGGGTTCAAACAACATCCACAAGAATGGTGGCATTTTTCTCTAGGAGACCAAATGTGGGCTTGGTTAACTAATAGTGGAGGTAAAGTTGTGGCAAAATATGGAAGAGTAGAGCCATAACTTACCCACAGGCACTACATCCAGTGAGGGCAAAAGCCATTCGCCCCCACATATAGCATTTTAAAAGTTTATTCGCGTAAGTCCTGTAGAGTATTCACTTACAGGGCTTTTCAGATTAATAAACCACATCGTCACAACTAAAACCTTGTAGAGACCTTCCATGAAACCCCCCTACTCTAATATACCAAAATGAAAACCGCTGTAATCCAAACAATAACCATACAACAACAAAACTTACCCACCAAAGGCTATATCTAGTAAGGTTCAACCGCAGTTACAAACCCTTAACCCCTACAGATAATGTATATTTTCATCAGGACTCACCCAAAGAAACCCGGTTAAGACAGTAAATCATTATTTTTAACACATAAATATCTACGAGAAACCCAGTTTCTCAGTTTGCCTGCGTAAGTCCTGAGTAGTTTACAGGGCTTTTCAGATTAATAAACCACATCCTCACAACCAAAACCTTGTAGGGACGTTCCATAGAACCTCCCTACAGAAGAACAGGGAATGTAGCAAACCGTTACAAAACCTAACCCCAACCATAGAGGAAAAGTCAGACATGAGTGATAGCACAAATCATCAACCCAGTTTATAAGCCAAATTCTAAGCTAGTTAACCACCAGCCACAACCTCCGGAGACTGACTCTTCTGCAGAGACACCTTCTCCACACCACTGTGCAAAAATGCATACAACCTATTTAAAGCATTGACATAAGCCTCAGCAGATGCTACAACAATATCAGTATTAGCAGCATGACCAGAATAAACCAACCCTTCATGGCGCAAACGAATAGTCACCTCCCCAAGAGCATCAATACCAGCAGTAATAGACTGCACAGAAAACTCAATTAAATCATTCGGCACATTCACCACTCGGTTAACCGCCTTACATACAGCATCCACAGGCCCAGTACCAATAGCAACATCAGTAAATTCTTCTCCATTAGGAGTACGGATAGTAACAGTAGCTGTAGGGCGAGAGCGATCGCCACAAGAAACCTGCACCAACTCCAAACGGAATAACTCTGGTGGTTGTTGAATCTCAGTATTAACAATAGATTCTAAATCCCAATCTGTAATTTCTCTCTTTTTATCCGCCATGTCTTTGAACCTGATAAAAGCCTTATTAACCTCCTCCTCCGAGAGTTCAAACCCAAGCTCTTGCAACCGAGCTTGGAAAGCATGACGACCAGAAAGTTTACCCAAAACAATCTGATTATCCGTCAACCCTATCAACTGAGCATCCATTATTTCATAAGTCAGTTTATTTTTAAGTACCCCATCCTGGTGAATACCCGACTCATGAGCAAAAGCATTAGCACCAACAATAGCCTTATTTGGTTGCACAGACATACCTGTCAAACTAGAAACCAAACGAGACGTCTTATAAATATAACGAGTATTAATATTAGTTAGTGGTGCTTCCGACTCCGGTGGGCGACCAAAAAATGGATTGAAATACTGTCTACGAACGTGGAACGCCATTACCAACTCTTCCAAAGCAGCATTACCAGCCCGTTCCCCAATACCATTGATAGTACATTCCAACTGACGAGCCCCATTTTTCACCGCTTCCAGGAAGTTAGCAACTGCCAAACCCAAATCATTGTGACCGTGAACCGAAATAATAGCTTGGTCAATATTCGGAACATTTTCCTTAATACCCCCAATTAGGGCCCCAAATTCAGCAGGAGTAGTATAACCCACAGTATCAGGAATATTAACAGTAGTAGCTCCAGCAGCGATCGCCCTTTCCAAGACTTGATAAAGAAACTCTGGGTCAGAGCGACCCGCATCTTCCGGAGAAAATTCCACATCATCTACAAAAGTTTTAGCATAAGCAACCATTTCTGGAGCAATCTCTAATACTTCCGCCCTAGTTTTCTTAAGTTTGTAACTTAAGTGAATATCAGAAGTAGCGATAAAGGTATGAATACGTGCCTTAGCCGCTGGTTTGAGAGCTTTACCTGCTGCCTCAAGATCTGCACGGGTTGTTCTTGCCAAACCGCAGATAGTTGGGCCTCCCTCTACACCCACCGTTTCAGCAATTTTTTGTACTGCCTCAAAATCTCCAGAACTAGCGTAGGGGAAACCAGCTTCAATCACATCTACCCCCAAAAGAGATAATTGTCGAGCGATGGCCAATTTTTCATCTATATTGAGAGCTGCACCTGGAGATTGTTCTCCATCTCGGAGGGTAGTATCAAAAATAATAACTCGGTCTTCACTAGTGGTCATTGCTTTTTTTTCCTGATAATCTATGACGTTAAAGGGAAGCTTGATTTATTTTATACAATTTCTTTTCAAGTCCCTAAACAAGCGACGGACTATAGAATCTATTCTAGCAATCTTCCATCGTAAGAGGACTGGCCCATACTTCATCTAGGTCCAACCTATGTAGGGACTTTCTGGTATTTCCCATCATGGTCAGAGCCTACCCCTGAATTATGATGTAGAATAAATATTGTCGAGTTTTAATTAAGTCAAAGCAATGAGTTTAGAGAAAGATTTATTCAAAGCATTTACAAAACCTATTAAAGAAAGAGATTTATTGAAAACCCTGAAGAAATCTGGCAAATCAGCATTCAGAAGAACTAGTTCTACTATCAAACAATCAGAAGAATTTCCTTCAAATAAGAAAGCTAGGGATAAGTTAATTAAAGGTAGTATTAAGTCCTCTAAGTGGTTGCGATCGCTGCTGATTAGGAAATAATTATACTATTAGGAGTCGAAGCAAAGACAAGGACATTTATAAATGGCCAAACTCATTCATGGATTAATTCTGACTTATGACTTATAATCTGCTTCGACTACTATGCACTAAAAAAGCGGTCATCGAAAGCTTCAGATATTACAACAAAGCATTCGACTATTTCTAACACTTCTTTCAAAACCCAAGCTATTTAGTACCTAAATCACTCCACAATGAAGCTGGATGGGGTATAATATTTGATCCTACTTCAATGTCTACTTGCCCCAACTGACTCAAATAAACCCGCATGGCAGTATAACTGACTGTAAACATCGCAAAAGCTACTAGAAAACTAGCGATCACCCGTTCTAAAACAGATATATTCTCAGAATTATGAAATTGCATATATCCAACACCCTCCGATTCGTTACTACTTCATTATGTCATTTATTTCTGTATCAGTAACTACTGTTGACAAAAATTAGATATTCTTCATAAAAATTTATTAACAAAAACTAGATATTCTTTATAAAAATTTATTTTTCAAAGGTTCGAGGATTTTGTAAAGGCAATTTAACTTGGTCAACTATAGATATTGGTAGGTCTGCTTGATGGGAAAGAACGCCATGACCAATTCCTGTTATTAGTCCTAAAATTGCCGGAGGTACTAAGTAGACCAAGCTAAAAATTTTCATGTTATTACAAATTAAATTATTAAAATATCCCTACAATCTCAATTTAAATCAATTTATTCTGTAACAAAATTTACATTGAGCAGCAATTTTTTATACTGTTTCTCAAAAACTTTTTCAGAAGTATCTTGAGTAAGAGACTCATCCCCAAGCAAGACTGTTAATGGAAATAATTAACACACTTTTAGCTAATAATGATAAATAAAAAAGCTTATTAGTTCATGTGTGTTAATCACTTAATAATTTAAATGTCATCTAAGCATAGCATTATTTCAGAAAATTGGTATTGTAAAATATCATACCCAATTATTTTGATCAATGGAAATTTCAAATAGGGAACCGGGACAAAATATACTGGTATGCTTGAGCAGTGGGAATATAACCATAGAAAATTCCAGGTATGTGAGGTACAAATGTTAACATTAAAAACAGTAAAAATAATCTTTTTTGGGATTTATATTTGCTCAACAATACTCTTGAGACAAAACGCTGCAAATGCCAACTCCAGCTCCCCAGAAAATTTTTCTACCCTTACAGAATGGTGTCTAAATCAAACTAATATTTCCCCTACTGCCCAACATACAATTAAAATTCTTTTGCAAAAAGCCAGAACTAAAAATTGCATTGAAGCAGAGGAAAAACTTTCTCGTCTCTACTCCCTTTCCCTCAACAATAATCAAATTAGAAACATTGCTCCAATATCCACCCTCAAAAATATCACTCAACTTTCTCTCAATGATAATCAAATTTTAGAACTCTCCACCCTATCTCAACTACCAAAGCTGACTTATTTATCCCTAGATGATAATAGAATCAGAAATATTTCTGACTTATCTACATTAACCAACCTAACTCACCTCAGTCTCAACGATAATAAAATCAAGAATCTATCTCCCTTATCCAACTTAACTCAAATAACTCATCTCGACCTAATTTTTAATCAAATAGAAGATGTATCTCCCCTATCCAACTTAACCAAATTAACTCGACTAAATCTAGGAGTTAATCGTATCAAAAACATCAGTAATCTAGGAAGTTTAACCAATCTAACTCACTTATATCTTAATGATAATAATATCAAAGAGCTTTCCCCCCTTTCTAACCTAACAAATCTCAAAAAACTGTATTTATATCGAAATCAAATTAGTAACATTTCCCCCCTTGCTAATCTAACTAATCTAACTTATCTTAGCCTCAGTGATAATTACATCACAGAAGTTTCAAACCTTTCTAGTTTAAATCAACTAAAATCCCTAATTCTAGTTTTTAATCAAATTATAGAAGTAGATTCTTTATCAACCTTAAGTAACCTAATTTTACTAGACTTAAGTCACAACAAAATAATAGATATTAGTTCCTTATCAACTCTGACAAAATTACAATCCCTACATCTGCGAAATAACCCAGTTGCTCAAAAAAATTGTCCTATACAACCAGAATCACTTTGTCGTTTCTAACAACAAGTAACCTGATTTTACTAGACCTAAGTCACAACAAAGTAATAGATATTAGTTCCTTCTCTACTCTGACAAAATTACCATCCCTACATCTGCGAAATAACCCAGTTGCTCAAAAAAAATTCCTATACAACCAGAATCAATTTGTCGTTTATAACAACAAGTAGTGCGAAATAACCTAGTTGCTAAAAAAAATTCCTATACAACCAGAATCAATTTGTTGTTTCTCACAACAAGTAGCCTGATTTTACTAGACTTAAGTCACCACAAAATAATAGATATTAGTTCCTTCTCTACTCTGACAAAATTACAATCCCTACATCTGTGAAATAACCCAGTTGCTAAAAAAAAATTGTCCTATACAACCAGAATCAATTTCTCGTTTCTAACAACAAGTAGCCTGATTTTACTAGACCTAAGTCACCACAAAATAATAGATATTAGTTCCTTCTCTACTCTGACAAAATTACAATCCCTACATCTGTGAAATAACCCAGTTGCTCAGAATCAATTTGTCGTTTATAACAACAAGTAACCTAATTTTACTAGACTTAAGTCATAACAAAGTAATAGATATTAGTTCCTTATCAACTCTGACAAAATTACAATCCCTACATCTGCGAAATAACCCAGTCGCTCAGAATCAATTTGTCGTTTATAACAACAAGTAACCTAATTTTACTAGACTTAAGTCACAACAAAGTAATAGATATTAGTTCCTTTATCAACTCTGATAAAATTACAATCCCTACATCTGCGAAATAACCCAGTTGCTTAAAAAAAATTCCTATACAACCAGAATCAATTTGTCGTTTCTAATAACAAGTAGCCTGATTTTACTAGACCTAAGTCACCACAAAATAATAGATGTTAGTTCCTTATCAACTCTGACAAAATTACAATCCCTGCATCTGCGAAATAACCTAGCTGCTAAAAAAAAGTCCTATATAACCAGAATCAATTTGTCGTTTCTAACAACAAGTAGCCTGATTTTACTAGACTTAAGTCACAACAAAATATATAGATATTAGTTCCTTATCAACTCTGACAAAATTACAATCCCTACATCTGCGAAATAACCCAGTTGCTAAAAAAAAAATTGTCCTATGTGAAATAACCCAGTTGCTCAAAAAAAATCCTATACAACCAGAATCAATTTGTCGTTTCTAACAACAAGTAGCCTAATTTTACTAGACCTAAGTCACCACAAAATAATAGATACTAGTTCCTTCTCAACTTTTTCGTTTCTAACAACAAGTAGCCTGATTTTACTAGACCTAAGTAACTACAAAATAATAGATATTAGTTCCTTCTCAACTCTGACAAAATTACAATCCCTACATCTGCGAAATAACCCAGTTGCTAAAAAAAAATTCCTATACAACCAGAATCAATTTCTCGTTTCTAACAACAAGTAGCCTGATTTTACTAGACCTAAGTCACCACAAAACAATAGATATTAGTTCCTTTATCAACTCTGATAAAATTACAATCCCTACATCTGCGAAATAACCCAGTTGCTAAAAAAAAATTCCTATACAACCAGAATCAATTTCTCGTTTCTAACAACAAGTAGCCTGATTTTACTAGACCTAAGTCACCACAAAACACCAGAATCAATTTGTCGTTTCTAACAGTGTATACCTGCTTATTCCTTTAAAAATTATCATTCAAGGCATTCCTTATTATATAAAATTCTGTTGAAAAAGGAAGTTTATTAAAATGGTAATATAGGAGGTTGGATAATAAAAAATACTCCCTATTGTCCCCAGGCTTTTCTACATTTAAACCACTTATTGTTGTATGCCACTATCCATAAAAAGCCCTTCTAAATTCTGAATTTTAAATTACTATAGCAGTCCGCG
The DNA here is from genome assembly GCA_023356605.1 of Trichodesmium sp. MAG_R02. Taxonomy (GTDB): domain Bacteria; phylum Cyanobacteriota; class Cyanobacteriia; order Cyanobacteriales; family Microcoleaceae; genus Trichodesmium. The sequence goes on from JAKQYE010000162.1 coordinate 8,124, forward strand.
CATAGGTTGCGACAAATCAAAAAGTAAATAAAACTTTTAAAACTCTTACCTATTCTCTGTTACCTGTTTCCTATTCCCTAAAAAGCAGTAGGATTTTTGCGCCCGATCACTCATAGGATTGCTATAATAGGTATTTTAAATGAGTATTAGCTTAAATTTTTAGTTGCCATAAAAACCTTTTTCAATTTGGTATTAACTAAGATACTTCACAAGATAATTAGCTATTTTTTCACTTGCACCAGGCTTCCCCATTCTTTCTAAACCATTATTCATACAACCTTGTAAATAATCTTGATCTGCCAAAATTTCTTTAACTTTTAGAGCAGCTTTTTGCAAAGTAAAATTATTAGCTATTTTTTTACCAACCACCTGTACTGAAGAGCCTAAAAGTCTAGTTTGAGCCTCCGCAAAACCATAAGTAAATGAAGGACCTTCACCAGGAATAGTAATTACAGGTTTTCCTAATCCTACAGCTTGCTCTATTGCAGTTCCAGCCATACCAATCACCAAATTTGAATGTTGTAAAATATCCGCAAAAGCATCCTCATAACAAATTACTTCTATTGCATATTCCTGAGTTAAAAATGTCAGCTTATTTCCTTGATATTGCCAACCTTCAGAAATAGCTATCGCCTCTAGTTCAAACATTAAAATAGGTACAGTTGCAGCTCGAAACTGACAAACATTTACTCCCATAACTTTGGCAACTTCCCTGACCAATTTTAACAGTAAACATAAATTCCTAGCAGCTTCCGGTAAGCGAGAACCAGGCAAAATAGCAATAGTAAATAATTCTGGTTGCAGATGTAAATTTTTCCCTGTCGAAGTCAAATTATCCATCACTGGCGTACCAACAAATTCTGTTTTTCCTATTCCTTGTAGTTTTAAATCCTTAGCCGTCAAAGCATCTCTAGCAAAAACTTTTAAACATCGAGAATTATTAAGTAACTTCGGCAATATTAAACCTAAATTAATCCGACCTTCATAATAACTAGAATCAGCCGAAAGAAATACAACATAAGGAAGCTTTGTCGAATAGGCGATCGCTGCCACTATAATATCTCCAGTCGCCATAATCAAATCACAATTTTCAGCAAATTTCCAAATTGTCTGTAACTTCTGCCAAGTTAAACTAATTAACCCTTGTCCTAAATCTTTAAATAATAACAAAGGATTTAAATATAAAAATCCTCCTGATGGCATATTTGCTGTAGGACCAATAATTGGTATATTTAATTTTTTATAATTATTACCAATGCCAACAATAGGCATAGCTGATATATTTATATCCGGGCAAATTTTTGTAAAAGCTTTAATAATTTGACAATTATGAGTATCTTCTCCGTGACCATTACTTAAAAAAAGTATATTTTTTGTTGTCATAATTTGTTACTAATTAAGGAGCAGGGAGTAAGGAAGATGGGGAGTAAAAAAAACACTTATTCCTATCCCATCTTATAGTATATTCTCTAGATAATAAGTACAAATATTAATAATAAAACCTTTGTAGCACAGAAATTTTGACTTTAATAGCTGTACCACACCCTAAATTAAATAGGCTGTATCTACTTCTATAGCAATCCTATGAGTGTTTGTGGCAAAATCCTACTGCTTTTTAGGGAAGAGGAAATAGGCAATAGAGAATAGGTAACAATTTTAAAAGTTTTATTTACTTTTTGATTTCTCGCAACCTATGGGCGGACTGCTATATCTACATTTTTATTTCCCTATTCACTCTTTCCCACAACATTTATTTGTAGATATTCAGCCGGATATAATACGAATTAAATAAACATTAATTATACTTTATTGACTAGGAAACAAACCTCTAATTTCTCCTAGAATAAAAAGTAAAATTTTGAAAATTAACACTAATTGAAATGCTAATTATCAAAAAAAGAATCTATTCAGCAAGTGTAAATTACTTAATCATGAAAGTTTCACCCAAGTCTAGAATTATTTTTTTCATGTTTGTCATAAAATTATACCCATTAATGTGATAATGTAAAATTTTAATTTTAATGTGAATGATACATTCTCCTTTTCCTAAATTATTATCAGAATAGTAATCTAATTTTAACTATTATTACGATAACCCAGAAGATTTGGCTATTAATATTGATTTTGTTTAATTTATTTATTTTGGCAAAAGAAAAGAAGAGGTTTCTCGAAACTCATAAAGTTGAGAGTTGAACTTGGCAAGCCCATGGTCAATAAGCAGCTTCTTTCCTGAAAGCACAAATAAAGACCTACAAAATTTTTTTGCATACCACCCTCAGGCATTGAGAAACACCAAAGGGACAAGTTGACCAACCGAACCTAACCCCAAGAGGGATAGGTGTAGCAGCCAAGGGACGCCAACTCCCATCGGATCTATAACTCGGTTGTTTCCCCGTGGCTTTAGGTCAGGGAGGATGTCAAATCTCACAAGAAGTAATTTTTTTTGATACAATCAGGACTTACCCAGGCAAACTGAGAAACCCGGTTTCTCGTAGATATAGTCATTTGAATTTAGATTGAGACAAGTATTTCTTGCTATAACTCGCGTTTCAGTATAAAAAGTTTTCCATCTCTTTTTGAAATGACTATATTTATGTGTTAAAAACAATGATTTACTGTGGAAACCGTGTTTCTTTGCGTAAGTCCTGAAAATAATATACAATAGGGAAAAAGTAGAAGAGGTAGTTGCGGACTCCATATTTGGGGTCTGAGGAAAGTCCGGGCTCCCTAAAGACCAGGCTTGCTGGATAACGCCCAGTGCGAGTGATCGTGAGGATAGTGCCACAGAAAAATACCGCCCTGTTGATCAGGGTAAGGGTGCAAAGGTGTGGTAAGAGCGCACCAGCAGTGTCGTGAGGCACTGGCTCGGTAAACCCCGGCTGGGAGCAAGGTTGGAGGGATAATGGTTGGTCTTTTTCCAGTTCCGTTGCGTTCATAGATTCATCTATGATGCTAGGTATACCGCAAGAGGTGTCTGGTAACAGACATCCCAGATAGATAACTGCCCTCTTAGCTGGTTTCAGGTAAGAGAACAGAACCCGGCTTACTCCCTACTTTTTTCTTATTTTTTAGTGGCAAAGTAATTCATAACTTATAGAAAATAATGAAGAAAATGCCTGAATATTTGGCAGGTAAAACACCATCAATAGAACAATTAAATACATGGATTGAATCTTTTCATACTAATGGTTTTTTAGTCATTCCCAATGTATTAACACCTGAAAAATGTGAAGTTCTCAGAAATGACTATGACAAAATTTTAAAGAAAACTGAAGATGAAAAATCTGACACATCTAATCCAGTAATAAAAGCTCATACATCAATCAAAATAATGGAACGAATGTTCGAGCATTCTCCAAATAATCTAGACTTGTTTGCCATAGAACCAATTGTTACATTTGCAGAATATTTAATTGGTGGAGCAAATGGAACAGGTTACTCAAAAGATGATGGAATTCCTAACGCTAATGTTGTTCATGTTATACACAATAATTCTTTTAAAATTCCTCCTCAAACTGATGGATTAGCAAACAACGGATGGCATCAAGATGATACACCACACGTTCTTTCTATTGATGGTAAACCCCTAAACAATATTCGCCTGAATGTTCTAGCATTTACTGTTAATTATTACTTAACAGATGTATTGTCTCCAGAGAATGGACCAACACAAGTTATCCCAGGTTCACATCTATTTGGGAAATTTTGTGACGGCAATATTGTAGGATATGAAGATCAAATTCATAGTTGCCTGGGGCAAATGGGTACTGCAGTTTGTTTTAACAATCAAATTTGGCATAGAGGTTCTAGAAATTCATCTTCTTTCACCCGCTACATTACACAGATTACTTATGGGAAAAGATTAGTTGGACATAAATATGCACCATTTATGAATTATCAGATGCCTAGTCATTGTTATGAAGGAGCAGATGAAAGATTGAAGCAAATCTTGGGATTTTTACCTCACGGCGCTTATGGTTAATTATAGAATTTGCTTGGTATTTTCCTTAGTATTAATTTTTTTAGGTATCAGAAGTAATAATTGCCTAAGATGTGGGGTAAGAGGTGAGTTACCTACTCTTTGAGAGAACTTTTTCTGCAAACCCTAGGTACAAAAGTTTTTGAGAGAAAGTATTAGACTGGCTCATAGTGATTATATAGTAATCTGATATGATTCGTGAAAAAAAATGGGCTGCTTTAAGGCAGAGGGGAGAAGTAACGATTTTTAAGAAAGCATGTGATTTTACAAATGATTTAGGATTACTACAGTTATATATAAATTGCTCATATAAATAGTGATTTAAAGTCAGGATTTAAGTTCTATAAAAAGACCTATAAATCTCGAAATATAAGCATTTACGACAATTTTCTCCCAAATTATATGATCAATTATAAATGGCTATGAGACTTTATTGTCCTCTTTAATTGAGAATGATACTATTAAATTGCTGAGTTAGTCATTTTCGGAGTTATCTCTATAACTGGGTTGGAGATACATGAATCTTTACGCTTTAAATACTTATAATACTATTACTGAGAGAATGATCATCAATTATCCGCCTTTTTACTAGCTTCCTAATAATCCCAGATTTGATGCCTTATACTAATTATAAAAACTCTCTCTATTCAAAATTATAACATTTCTAACTTTAAGAGTAATTATTAGCTCAAAATTCAGCAAGTAAATAGAAAAGAAGTTAACTGTATAACCAAAACTATTTATTTATTCTAATTAGGACTTTCTGGATAGGTTTATGGGGGAGGATAGGAAGGGCGGAGGCAGGAAATGTTGAACTACAGAGACAAGGATAAATGGGAATTAAAGAGCAGGTGTTCCGAAATATTTTATGTCAATTTTTATACCTCTCAAATTTGATATAGATTGGGGCAAAAAATTGCACTTTTTTTTTACAGGAAAACAACTCAAATGTTTATCTGTAAATGATTTCATGTTTTGGGGCAAACCCTAATTATTTTAGATCTTTAGAAGGTCAAGAATTTAGCTTATATAGATGTGTAATTAATTTTGCATAACTACTTAAGACATACCCCCTAAGACTAGGGTTTAAATAAAAAAAATTAAAATAGTTATAAACATCAGAATTAAACAATGCAGACAGTAGAAAAATTAACTACAGAAACTCTAGAAGAACCCCTAATCATTGCAGGGAAAAAATTTACCTCCCGTCTAATGACAGGTACAGGCAAATATTCCACTATCGAGACAATGCAGCAAAGTATAGAAGCTAGTGGATGTGAAATTTTGACTGTGGCAGTACGACGAGTACAAACAAAAGCTCCTGGCTATGAAGGATTAGCAGAGGCTATAGACTGGCAAAAAATCTGGATGTTGCCCAATACTGCTGGTTGTCAAACTGCTGAAGATGCAGTTAGAGTAGCTAGGCTAGGCAGAGAAATGGCCAAATTGTTAGGCCAAGAAGATAATAATTTTGTCAAACTAGAAGTTATTCCTGACCCTAAATATTTACTGCCAGACCCTATCGGAACTCTACAGGCCGCAGAAAAATTAATTAAGGAAGGTTTTGCAGTATTACCTTATATTAATGCTGACCCACTTCTGGCTAAAAGACTCGAAGAAGTTGGTTGTGTGACAGTGATGCCCTTGGGTTCACCCATAGGTTCAGGCCAGGGAATACAAAATGCAGCCAATATTTCCATAATTATTGACAATTCTACTGTTCCTGTGGTAATCGATGCGGGGATAGGAACTCCTAGTGAAGCAACTCAAGCAATGGAGATAGGAGCTGATGCTTTATTAATTAATTCCGCGATCGCGAAGGCCAAAAATCCACCTATGATGGCAAAAGCCATGGGAATGGCCACAGAATCTGGACGTTTAGCCTATCTAGCTGGAAGAATACCGAAAAAAGATTATGCAGCTGCTTCTTCTCCTTTAACTGGCAGGATCAACACTCCTGAGCAAAAGTAATAACCTCCTAGCTTCTCATATTCTCTGAATTTCTGCTAGGCTAAGTAATAATTTAAAAATAATAAGAATAAAAGGAGTTGAAATTATGCCATATACAGAAGAAGAAGGTGGACGTTTGAATAATTTTGCTCAAGAGCCAAAAGTTTATCAAGCTGAGGCTCCAGATCAGAAGCAACAGACATTGTACATCATATTAGGGTCTTTAGCAGCTACATTAATAATTGGTTTAGTGTTTGTTGCTTTTTCTGTTTCTACCTAAAATCATTACCCACCTGAATTAAATATTTTAGGTGGGGCTTGTCGCCTCCGATTATTAAGATGTATATTAAAATATGTTGATTCACTGGTGATTAAATCTTTACCTCTCTACCATCAAGTATTATGAAATTACATTTATTACTGAGCTAAATACAGTGGATATATATTGGGCAATAGCTCCAAAAAGTCGAAGGCATTAATCATTCTTAAAAGCACAAGTTAAAGAA
>JAKQYE010000163.1 GCA_023356605.1 Trichodesmium sp. MAG_R02
TGCCAATTTTTTAGGATTCCACAAAGGCGCTAAATTATCTGGATTTTTTGACTTTTGCAAATGCTCCCGCAGCGAATTTCTTAAACCATTATCTTGACCTAATTTAATTCCCCATTCTGTATATTCTTCCCAACTCCAAGCAACTCCTACATCTAAATTTACATTCTGCAAAAATGAATAACCCATGCGAGATAAATATTGTTCCCCAGCTCTAGTTATTATCGGCAAATTTGACCATAAAGCTTCTAAATTATGAGTACCACCATTATAAGGATAAGAATCTAACAAAACATCAGCTATCTGATAAATTGCTCGATGTTCTTCTTCTGTTTTAGTTTGTCCTAAAAACATAATTCGATTAAAGTCTACACCTAAATTTTCAGATTCAGTAAGATAGGTTTGATAAATTATATCTACATCTCCCTGACCCTTCCGAATTAATATACTTTTTGAGTTATGTTGCAAAATTTTCAGTTGAGCCCGCACCATTTCTGGATTAGTTTTTCGCCCTGGTGCCACACACAAATAAACCACTTTATCTGAATCAATCCCGAGACTATTTCTGGTAGAATTTCTATCAACTGAATGACTATCGAATCCACCCACAGCTACGGATGTTTCTGGTAATCTGACTAACTTTTCTAAATAATATTTTTCTCTTCCCTGAGGATGGGTATACCAGTCACATAAAAAGTAATGACTTTCGGAAATATATGGAGCATCAAAACCTAACCAAGAAACACAAACTGGCGCAGGTTTTTCATAGAGAATATGAACATTGACTGGTAATGTAGCTGAATCTAAATCTACGACTACATCTAACTTATCCTCTAATATTTGTTCAACAATTTCTGTATAAGATGCGAACCCATTAGGATACTTTTTCGGCCAATAAGTTTTCACAGACATTTGTTCAAATCTTTGAGTAATATCGTCTTTCTTCAACGGACCTGTAATATAGAGATGAACCTCTGGTGTAATCTGAGATAATTCTCTGATTACAGCTTGACTACACCAACCTACAGAATGACGGCGAAAATGTTTGGACAGGAATCCTATTTTTAATGATTGGGAACGAGAAGTATTACTTTTTATAGTGTGATAAATTTTAGGTCGATTTTGATAATATTGTTGGGCGATTAACTTATAAAAATTCCCATTCCCCTCTAAGTCATCCCGGAGATGATAAACAGCAAACAAGAAAATTTCATAAAGTAGCTTTATTTCTAATTTACTGAACGTTTCAGCACTTTGATAACAAATTTTTTCTACTTCTATAAGTTTGGAGTTTGCCATGTCACTAACTCCCGATTGAAAGTAGGAAAATAAAAAGGCAGTTCCTGAAAGAATAGGAGCTATTTCTCCACAATAATTACAAAAGTTATCGGCGGCTTTTCTAGCTTCAGCAAGTTTAGTTGTATGGCTAAGTAAATCACATAATTGTTGATGAGCTTCAACAAATTTTGGTTTAAGTTCAATTGCTTTCTCAAATAAAGCGATCGCCTCTTCCATTTTTTCTTGTTTAATAATATGTCCGATGCGAGAATATACTTCTGCCCAATTTGGTTTAAGTTCTAACGCTTTATGATATTTTTCTAGAGCTGATTCTAATAATCCTTTATTAGAAAGTGCTGTTCCTAAGTTGGCATAAGCATCATAGGAGTCAGGGTGATATTTGACTGCTTCCTGATAATGAAAAATTGCTTGGTCATAGTCGCCTTTCAGCAATAAGTTATTAGCTATTTTTTCATGTAAATGTGTTAATTCTGGATTAATTTTCAGTGCTTGGTGATAATAATTAGCTGCTGCTTCTCTATCCCCTTGTTTGCCTAAAATATTAGCTAGATTGCTATAAGCCTCAGTATAATTTGGCTTGAGATTAATTGCTCTGGAGTAACTCTTAATTGCATCATTAATTCTACCGAGTTTAACAAGAGTATTACCTAATTTAAAGTGAAAGTCTCCCTCCACTATATCCGGTTCAATTTCTAATGCTTTTTCCCAAGAATCAAGAGCTTCATCAACCTCTCCTAAATATTGAAAGAGTTTGCCAAGATTCCAATAAATACCAGCCAAGTTAGGTTTTAAGTCAATAGCCTTTCGATAATGAAACAGCGCTTGTTTATATTGACCTAACTGTAAATATGCACTACCAATATTTCCGTGAACTTCAGCAATTTCTGGTTCAATTTCTAAAGCCTGACTATAAGCATGCAAAGCAGCTTCTAAATTATTTTGTTGGTAAAAAACATTTCCTAAAATTACATAACATGGAGAATAATCTGGTTGAATTTTTAAAGCTTGTTTACAGGAGGCGATAGCATGTGCTAAATTTCCCTGTTTCAAGGCAAAATGAGCTTTATTTATATAAGCTTCTACTGCAGGAAGTTTTAATATTTTGGAGGGAATATCTGACCCTAGTTCTTGATATTCAAAAGTCGTAACTTTACTTTGTTTTTCAATATTTTCTCCTACTTCATTTGGATAAGGTAAGTTATCAGAAGTATTCTCGAAAGTATCTACTTTTTGCCCTGAAATCCAATTAAAAGTAGCAGGTTGAATTCCATTTTCTCCATCCGGAATAATAGTTTCTCTATTTTCTTCTCCTATTTTTTTTTTATCTTCTATAAAATTCTTTGAATGTCCCTGACTTAATGAAGAAATATATTCCTTTATACTCCGATTATTTTCTAGTGTAAATTCTTGCCATCCAGTGAATAATTTCTCTAATTCATTCTCAGTAGTTTCAGGTTTTATCAATTGATATAATTTAAAAAAAGCTGCCCGATAATTTGGTTGAAGAGATAAAGACTTTTGATAATAATCAAAAGCTGATTCTAGATTTGCATACAGAGCAAATACCTCTGCTAACTTAAAGTAAGCTTTAGGATCTTCTGGTTCAATTTGCAGCAATTTTTGATAACAATAAACTGCATGATCAAATTCTCCTATCCTAGAAAATACATTTCCTAACATCAACTGTACAGATGCCAAATCTGGATTAATATCTAATGCTTTTTTATAATTTAAAATAGCTAAATTAAACTCCCCCTTTTTATAATAAATACTGCCAATATTAGCATATACTTGTGGGAAATTAGGTTCAATCTCTAATGCCTGATGATAAGTATTAATTGCCTGTTCAAATAAATTATGACTTTGAAAAATATTCCCTAAAGTCAAATAAGTAGAAGCCAAGTGTGGTTGAATTTTAACTGCTTTAGTACAAGTAGAAATCGCTGCATCAAAATTTCCTTGTATCAAGTACACTTCAGCTAGCTTCTTGTAAGCTTCGACATAATCTGGTTTAATGGTCAAAGCTTTTTGATAAGCAATCATCGCTGTATAAAGTTGTCCAGAATCTTTCAATTGATTGGCTGTATTGAAATAATTTTCAGCTAACATTTTCTTTGCAAACTCTGATAGCGCTAAAGTGAGAGAATACTTGTAATTGTATTAAATTTAAGTTAAGGAGCATAAATAATGATAGCAGAAGAAGACCCCATTATGTTAATGAAACAACAAGTCGGCAAAGCTGCTGCTGAACGAGTAAAATCTGAAATGATAGTGGGGTTAGGCACGGGGTCAACAAGTGCCTATATGATTCAATTTTTAGGGGAACGTCTCCAAAGTGGTCAACTTAAAGATATCAAAGGTATCCCTACCTCCTTTCAGTCAACTGTATTAGCTAAAAAGTATGGTGTGCCATTAACAACTCTCGATGAAGTTGACCACATGGATATTGCCATTGATGGTGCCGATGAAGTTGACCCACAAAAAAATTTGATTAAGGGTGGTGGAGCAGCTCATACTCGTGAGAAAATTGTGGACTGTTTAGCAGAACAGTTCATTGTGGTGGTAGATAGTTCTAAATTAGTGGATAAATTGGGTTCAACCTTTTTATTACCTGTAGAAGTTATACCGATGGCCATGAATTCTGTGATTCGGGCGATCAAAAAATTGGGTGGTCAACCAGAAGTGCGGATGGGGATAAAGAAGGCTGGACCTGTAGTAACCGATCAAGGTAATTTGGTTATTGATGTCAAGTTTGATTCTATTGATAACCCTGGGGAGCTAGAAAAAAGTTTAAATAATATTCCTGGGGTTTTGGAAAATGGTTTATTTGTAGGGGTTGCGGATGTAATCTTAGTAGGAGAAATTCAGGATGGGCAACCAATAGTTAGGGAAATTTCTTAACAAGAAATATTGAGCCAGACCCTACAAAATAATATCAACCCTAGGACATCCTATCTTGATATATATAAAACCTATATATAAAACCTAGTGTTATGTAAAAACCAGGTTTGAATTTTATCGAAAAATTGGGTTTAAAGCCCAGCCCTTCTAGTGCGACTTTTTAGTTGATTTTTTTTACTGGTCTAGTCCTTGTTGCTTTTTAGTTCACAAGAAATCTATTAGTCGCGGGTGGGCATGCCCAGACAAAAAACGGAAGGGTAGGCTTGTGTAAGACTACTGCCAAAGTAGCTGCAACCTGTGAAACGTCAACCTGCATCGAAGCTAAGGCTCGGTTGTTTCCCCTTGCCTAATGACCGTGGAGAATGTCAATAATGAACATTAGGAACAACTACTATTCGCTGAATTTTATCTTTAAGAAAACTAATTTAGCTAAATCGTCGAGAAGCCTCACCCCATAATCTTTGATTTGACCTGAGATGAATCGACGGTCAATCAATGGGACTCAATGGGACATTGATTGACAATATTATTCTGGGCTTTTTTGATTCTCAGTTTGTGGTGAAAAAGTCCCCAAAGAATTATCCAAAAGAACTCCCAAATTGTCCCCACTGCCGTATTACAGTAATGGAGCGTGATGTAAAACCCAGGGATAAATATGAAAAACAGGGCGCTAGGGCGCTATGACATTGAGTCCTTAAACCTCGTGGAGTCGGAGGAGTTGCGGGACTCTTAAGCGAGAAGCCCATACTATAGCATCAGTTTAGTGTGTGAGTCTGCCACTGTAGTAATTGCCTTTCTGTTTCCAGGAGTTTAATTAAATCTTGATTTCCTTTGGCTCTAGCTGATTCCAGACGATGAGCCAATTTTTTTTCTATATTAGCTCTATGAACTTGATTCAACTTAAGTAAGCTTGTCGGTGTATTATTGTTCATTATGGACGCTTTTTTTGCTTTTATTGTTTACTATATAAATTGAGTTTAGCATAGCTAGTAAACATCAACAAGTTGAACTGTTTAAAACTCATAATTGTTATTAGCAGATAGCCACACAGATAAAGAATATATTAGTAAGTTTAACTTTCTATATCTGTACTAATTATTAACAATAATACACAAAAAGTAATTAAAATATCCATAGATATAAAATGATTAAATCAAGAAACTTTAAGGCTTATGATTAGGCAAGGACAATTCAAATGAGTTCTATATAGCAATCCGCCCATAGGTTGCGACAAATCAAAAAGTAGATAAAAAAATTGAAACTCTTACCTGTCAACTGTTACCTGTTGCTTGTTTCCTAAAAAGCAGTAAGATTTTTGCCACAAATAAAATAGGATTGCTATAGACCGGATAACATATACAAATATTAATTTGAATGAAAGATTCGGTAGGGCAAGACTCGTGAATGTTTGTTGCAGCTCTGCTGCCAACAGTGAAGGTAGAAGCAGGAAGTAAATATTGAAATGTCTAAACCAGTAAAGGTTTATATCAGTTTTATCGAGTAGTAAGGACATGAAAGGACTTACACAGGGGTAGGGATATATCCTTGTCTTTAAGGATAGATATTTATGAAAAAACCAGGTTGTTGAGTCAGCCTATGTAAGTCCTGAAATAGATATTCCCACATCATTTTTCAGTCAATAAAAATTCTGAGAAACCCCAGACTAAATTCAATAGCTTTTCTCCCAAAATAAGATTGGCCATTGACTGATTAATAATGATGAGCTAATAAAAACCCAAAAAATATCTAGATACACGCTACAATCCTCTACTGTAGAATTATGAATCAGCCAAAATTCTTAATTACACAAAAAATTTCAAATTATCTAACATGATAGATTTATCTACCATTGCAGCTCAACTTAATGCAGGCACTATTCTTCCAGAGGGAATAGTTATTATTACCCTGCTGGTAGTTCTCGTTGGAGATCTAATAGTGGGGCGTAATTCTACTAAATGGACTCCTTATGTAGCCATTTTTGGTCTTTTCGGAGCAATTTTAGCCTTATATACTCAGTGGGATAGTACTAACACTATTGGTTTCTTAGGAGGCTTTAATGCTGATGCGCTGAGTGTAGTATTTAGAGGCATTATTGCTCTCTCAGCAATTGTTACTATATTAATGTCAGTGGCGTATATAGAACAAACTGGAACTCCACTGGGAGAATTTATCTGTATTCTGCTAACCGCTACCTTGGGAGCAATGTTCTTATCTGGAGCGGATGAGTTGGTAATGATTTTCGTCTCTCTAGAAACTCTGAGTATTTCTTCTTATTTATTAACTGGTTATACAAAACGTGACCCTCGTTCTAATGAAGCAGCATTAAAATATTTACTCATAGGAGCTGCTAGTTCTGCGGTTTTTCTCTATGGCATTTCCTTGCTTTATGGTTTGTCTGGTGGAGAAACTCAGTTGATAGCGATCGCCTCTAGTCTTGCTAGTAGTACTGGTGGAGGTATTTCCTTAGCTCTAGTCATTGCCCTAGTATTTACCATTGCAGGTATTTCTTTTAAAATTTCTGCTGTTCCTTTTCACCAATGGACTCCAGATGTTTACGAGGGTTCTCCTACTCCAGTTGTGGCCTTTCTTTCAGTAGGTTCTAAAGCGGCGGGTTTTGCCCTAGCTATTCGTCTTTTAGTAACAGCTTTCCCATTAGTTTCAGAACAGTGGCATTTTGTATTTACTGCCCTAGCTGTTCTAAGCATGGTGTTGGGTAATGTAGTTGCTCTGGCCCAAACCAGCATGAAACGTCTACTTGCTTATTCATCTATTGGACAAGCTGGTTTTGTGATGATTGGTCTTTTGGCCAATACTGAACCAGGTTACGCTAGTATGATATTTTATCTGCTGGTTTATTTGTTTATGAACTTGGGTGGTTTTACCTGTGTGATTCTATTTTCTCTACGTACTGGTACAGACCAAATTAGCGAATATGCAGGTTTATATCAAAAAGACCCACTGTTAACACTGGGATTAAGTCTTTGTTTGTTGTCTTTAGGTGGTATTCCTCCACTTGCAGGTTTCTTTGGTAAAATTTATCTATTTTGGGCCGGTTGGCAAGCTGGATTATATTGGTTAGTTTTGTTAGGATTAATTACCAGTGTAGCTTCTATCTACTATTATATTCGTGTAGTCAAAATGATGGTAGTAAAAGAACCACAAGAAATGTCGGATGTGATCAAAAATTATCCCCCTATTAGCTGGAACCTTCCTGGTATGCGTCCTTTACAGGTAGGATTAATTGTTTCAGTTTTGGCAACATCTTTGGCTGGAATTTTATCTAATCCTTTATTTACTCTAGCTAATAATTCTATTGCTAAAACTCCGATGTTACATTCGGCTTTAGTTAAAACTGTTGAAACTAATTCGGTAGCGAGTCAACTGGATTTTTCTTGGTCTTCAAAGAATTAGTTTCAGTTATTTGGAGTAAGTAAGTTTAGAAAGAGAAATGTTCGACTCAATTAAGTCGAGCATTTTTTGTTTGCCTGATTTTAAGTGATCGTACAAAATTATAGTCATTTCAAATAATAATGGAAAAATTTTTCTGCTAAAACGCGAGTTATAGCAATAAATACTTGTCTCAATCTAAATTAAACAAGACTTACGCAAAGACACTTATGTAAGTGTAAATATCGGATCAGGATTATCAAAAATACACCACATATAGAAGCAATACGTAAGTCCTGTTAAAATAACTATAATTACACATCTATACCAGCTGAATTCTTTGTTTTCTAAAAAGCAAAGCAAAGATATAGTCATTTCAAATAAAAATGGAAAACTTTTTCTGCTAAAACGCGAGTTATAGCAATAAATACTTGTCTCAATCTAAATTAAAATGACTATATAATTAAAATTAATTAAAATAGGGAAATAATTTTGTAATGGTACTTAATGTATCAAAATAATTGGAGGTTACTAATTAAATTTCAAAGACTTACAACTAGGAATTTCAGGTATTTTGAATCCAAAATTTTGCCCTTTTTTTCCGCTCTTCATAGACCTACTAATAGACAATGCTGCTAGTCTAGAAAGTCTGAATAATAGACAATATCAAACCTGATTGGACATGATATTAAATTTATTGTCAATAACCATGGATTGGGAATAACCAAAAACTGCCAATAGATATATAGTAGTCAGTCTAAACCAACCTTATGCACGTCCAATCGTGAGACTAAAAGGGGTAAAAAATACAGAATTTGGAGCTAAATTGTCTGCAAGTTGTATAGATCGATATCTATCTTTTACACCGAATAAGTTGGGATAACTATAATGAATCAGGAGATTTAAAACCTCAAGTTGAAGAGTTTAAAAACTACACAGGCCATTATCTAGGGTCGGTTAATCTAGACCAAATTGACAGAACTTGAGAAAATCGGAAATCATCCAGAGCTATTTATGAAACAGGGATGGGGAACATTCAAAGCATTTTTAGAGTGTAAAGCAGAAAAATATGGTGGGGAACATTCAAAGCATTTTTAGAGTGTAAAGCAGAAAAATATGGTGGGGATTTTAGAATAATTAGTCGTTGGGAACCTACATCTTAAATTGGCCCTTGTTGTGGTTTTAAAGGTAAAAAATTAGACCTTTCAGGAGCGAGAATAGGGAGCTATCGACTGTGGGACCAAACATAAGCGATCGTCGAAAATGCAGCAATAAATATATTAGTCGCCCTCGGGCATTCACCAGACGAAAAATGAACGGGTCGGCAAGTATAACCCACTCCCATACCCTTCCTAGGAGGGGAGCAAGAGGGGTGAATGCGGAAGCTTGTGAAACATCAACCTGCATCGGAGCTGTGGCTCGGTTATTTAAGCGCACCTTTAGGCCGGGGAGAATGCAAAAAATAATCAGATCAATTAATCGAACAATAAAAAATACTATGCTAAAACTTTGAGGGCTTCTGGTTTAACAATAACTTGAACTCCTGAGTTGACTTTAATATGCCACATACCATTAGGTAATTGATTTAGTAATTCTACAGGTTTACCTTGATCTGCTTCCAATTGTTCCCTGGGAGAATTAACTAACACAACAGTGGTTGATGATTCATTGAGAGATCTTAAATTAGCAGGGAAAGGAGAATTTAGAGTAGAAGAGTCTTCTGAGAGAGTTGCTAAATGCATCCTTAGTTGGGTTAGTTTTTTTTGTAGTTCTTGATTTTCCTGTTGATATTTTCCTGCTTGTGCTGTTAGTTCTTGATTTTCCTGAGTTAATCTTTGCATTTCTAGCTTTAATCTCTTAATTTCTAAACATTCGTCAACACCAACACTACAAGCCTTAGCTATTACTTTTTTAATTAGAGGACTGTACATAATCTTTCAAAAATCAATTTTAATTAATTGTTCTCATGGATTGAGAAGTTATCCTTATTATTTAACTTCCCTTATAATTTGTTAGTCACGTTCAATATTTCCTGTAGAGCACTTTACCCTCTATAGGATTTTAATGTGATTAAAATCATTACTAAGAATTATACGTCGATGACTAGATAACTTTCAAGGAAAATAAACCTTTCTTTATACTAATTAATACTTAGATAAAAAAAATTGTTAAGAGTTTAAGTTAAGTATAATTACTCCTACTTATTATTAGCATACTTAATTCGGAAAGAAAATTAATTTTAGAGTTAATTTTTTTCATGGAGAGAGAAGTTGTCTTTTCCTTTGAGTTTCCTTACAATTTCTTAATAATATTCTATCCTTCCTATAAAGTTATGTTACCATCCATAGAATCTTAATATGATTAAAACCACCCTAAGAATTATAGGTCTATGACCAGATAAATTTCAAGGAAAATAAACTTTTCTTTATACTAGTCAACACTTAGATAAATTTGTTAAGGGCTTAATTTAAGTATAACCACTTCTACTTCTTCCTGTCCTACTTGATCCGGAAAAAAAGTTAATTCAAATTAATAAAAGGGCTTATCTCATAAATAATATGTAGATCCCCCTCATTTGAAGATGTGAAGATTTGAGAAAGTCTTCACACATATTGTTTGTTTTGTCAACCTAGTTTTGGGGAGAGAGTTTTTATATTTTTTGCCATATAACTTATATTTAATAATAATACTTTTTATGGAGACTGAAATATTTTCTGGTCAAAAAAATAAGTCACATTCGTTCTAGCCAAGAGAGTTACGTCCATGGGCGAAAAATGGCTATAACCCTTGTGTATTTGGGATTTATACCTTTTTAACGTCAAAGCATTTGTATGTCGATATTTGAGCATTTTTTTTGCTTCTCTTTTTTTTGAGTCCCACTACAGCAAATACAATCAGTTTGTAATATTTTATTTAGTATTTTGTGAAAGCTGATATTTTTTAGATGTATTATTGAGATAATTGACTATTTTGTCCGAAATCTTGTAAGCTAGAGGAAGTTTTTATATTGACCCTCAAAAGCAGTAAATTATAGCTATTTTTAATAAAATTCAAAATAGCTATAATCAAAATTCTTGATTTTGTAGCAAACATTTATGATACTCAATATCATTACAGTTCCCAAAAATAATGTAAGACTTTCCTCAAGACTTCAGTTATTAAGTAAGAGCAATGTTTTTAACGATTCGTTTGTAAAGAGCGCAACTACTACTTATTCCCTCGAACCCTACTCAGTAGGGACATTGTATACAAAGTCCCTAACTGCTCTCAAGAAAATACAGCAAGAGTCTTGAGATTTGTTACTACCTAACACTTTCGGGAAACTCAGCCTTTAAAACAGGTAAAATTGAACAAGGTTTTTGTAGTTGCAAATTTTCTGGTTTATTCCACCTAAAAGGTGCAAGTCTGGCAGCAGACATCCACAACAACTTTTTTGCTCTAGTCATTGCCACATATAATAACCGAAATTCTTCAGCCATTTTAAAAAATTTTGCCTGTTCCCAAGCTTGAGAAATATCTGGAAAATTCTCCTGTTGCAAACTTGCACGAATTTGCGCCCTTGCCACTTCAGCTAAGTCAAAATCTCCCAAAAATTTAGCCTGAGGTGATACTCGTAAATTACCAGGAATTATATTTTCATGCAAAAAAGGTAAAAAGACAAAATCCCAGTCTAAACCCTTAGCTTTATGCATAGTAATAATAGTAAGTTGTCGAGGACGAATATAATATTCCTCTGCATTTTTCTCCACTTCTACAGATTCAAATCTCTCAGAACTCACAATTTCATTTAAAACTTCTAAGATAGCATTCATCGAACTATTACCAGCAGTTTGTTTAGCCACTCTTTCTGCTAACTTATCTGCAGTTGCCAAATCTGACTGTTCATACTTTAATACTAAAGCTAGAAAAGAAATTAATTGATATAAAGGTAATTCAGATTTTGCTTTGAGTAAACTACGACAAAAATCACGACATTCACGCACCTTTTCTGATTGATATGGATCGAGAGGACCTGGATAAAGAAATTGTTCTAATTGAGAGGCAAAAGAATTATAATCTTGCTGAGGAATTAACTGGCGATCGCCCAAAACTTTCAAAGCCAACTTTAAATAATCTGGAGAATGAGGGCGGTAAATAAATTGTATTAATGCTAATATTTCTGCCGGGATTTGAGAGTGACGTGCCCCTTGAGAAACATCATGTATTTTAATATCATATTCTCCTAAATCAACATCTACTTGATATTTCCCAGGATTACTAAAAGTATCTGCTATAAATTCGCCTTGTTTATTTTCCCGCACCAATACAGCAAATTTACCTTCTGGATTTTCTTTAAACAAACTAATGATACGTTTACCCATCAACTCAAGTGTTTGATAAATATCCCTAGGTTCATATACTTCTAAACCACCACCAGTAGCTGGAGGATTATTATCATTATTTCCTGATTCTTTCACTTCTACAGGATGAATATTTTGGTCTCGAAATGGTTTCTCCTTTCCTGCTAATTTTGAATTATTTACCCATTTCAAAACAAAATTAGCTGCATCTATAATAATTTGACAACTGCGACCAGCTTGTTCCATAACTGCCAATTTTTCTAACTGTTCACAGTCTTCACAAAATCGCCGAAAATATATTGGATATGCTGGGGTAAACGTGGAATTAATGGCTTGGTTTGGGTCTCCTACACGCATCAGATTTAGACGACTTAATTTTGATAATCTTTGCTCTTTGGCAGTCAAATTACAATCTAAATTACTATCATTATTTTCACTAGATGTAGCGAGTATTTCTAATAATTTTGTTTGTAGAGGTGTAGAATCTTGAGCTTCATCTTCAAACACAGCAAATACTCGATTTTGCCACATTTTTCTAGCTGTTTCATTTTGCAATACTCGTAAAGCTGCTAAAATCATTTCATCGTAGTCAATTAATTGACGTTCCCTCAACATTTCCTGATATATTTGATATAAATTGGCAGCCATGGTCAAAACTTGATAATTATCATTACTTTGGTTTCGTAGTTGCCATAAATCTTCAGGTTTAAGACCAGAACTTTTAGCCTGTTGAATTGCTTTCCAAGCTAATTGAGGTAAAACTTCAGTGCGTAAAACTGACTGCCTTCTTAAACATTCCGTTTCTTCTGCGTCGAATTTAATTCCTTCAATTAAAAGTTGATAATGTTTCGGATTATTGGCTATCCAATTTTCTACACAAGCACGAGTTATTTTATTGCTAGGAGTAGGCATAATTAAATTATAATTTTCTAAATCTAAGTCAGATAATTCAGGATGACTTAGGGCAATACTTAAAGCTAAACCGTGCAAAGTATGAACAATAAAACTACCTTCAAAACTGCCTTTAGGTAAAGATAATTCATTGGAACATTGTTCGCGAATTTTAACTTTAATGTTAGTAGCTGCCGAACGAGTAAAAGTAACAATAATTAATTGATAGTGGCTATGTAATGGATGACGGGCGATCGCTAAAGCTGCTGCTATTGCCATGCCATAAGATTTTCCGGCTCCAGGAACTGCCGATACTGCCAAAGGTCCCCCTTGCCAGTTAGCCATTTGTTGTTGTCCTGGTCGCAAATCAGAATAAATTTTTTGAATTCCTTGTTTTATTAAAGCTGCTATAGATGAACCATTTTGTATATCCGTAGCACTAGTTTTAATATCGACAGATGGAGGTGTAAAATTCTCGTTAAAATTGTCAGTCACCTTATTCTCAATCAAAATTTAGCAATAATTATTTATTTATTCCTAATTTAATCTATTTTAGCCATAGGAAAACGAAGGTAAAAAGTTGTGCCTTTGCCTAGAGTTGATTCAAAAAAAATCTCTCCACCGTGGGTATCAACAATTGTTTTCACAATAGTAGTTCCTAACCCTATGCCACCCTGTTTCCCATAACTTACAAAAGCTTCAAACAAATTATTTTTAATTTCTTCAGGAATACCAGCTCCATTATCCGAAAATATAATTTCAACCCATGGATATTTTCTCTTCGCTTTAATTTCTATCTTGCCTTCATTTTGATTGATAGCTTCTACAGCATTAGCTAATAAATTTTGTAGGGCACGGTTAATTTTGTTTTCATCAGCATTTATGATCAAACTCTCTTCAACAGAAACTATTAACTCTACAAAAGTAGAGTCAATATAAACCTGGTTTAATTTTTGAAACTTTTGTAATAGGTTGGCTATGTCAACTTGCTGAGAGTATAATGTTGTATTTCCCTGAGAAAAAGCAAGCACTTCCTCCGCCATATTTAACATCCTCTGAACTTGCATAGAAATTAAATCACACCACTCTTGACTTTCTTGATCTGGATGGAGTTCTTTTAAGATGGAACTTGATAATTGAATGCCAGTAAAAGGGCTTCTAAAATCATGAATAATAGTGTTGACCATCTCTCCAATCAAAGTCATTTTTTCTTTATAAGCTAACTGCTCGACATATTGATTGGTTACGGTGCGTAACCTTTGAGATAAAATACTTAATATTTTTAAAACAACATCCCCTTTTGTCTCAGCTAATATATCGATTATATGGTTATAGCAAATTTTAGCTAAAGTTGTTTCCTTAAATGCAACTACCCTACAACTCCTTGGCTGTTTATCTATAATTGCCAATTCGCCAAAGTAACCATTTGATTCAACGGATGTAATCAGGATGTAATTATTACCATCACGACTTTTTTTACTGACTTTAACTTCACCTTCTAGAACTAAGAATAAAGTATCTGACTCATCACCTTCCTCAAGAATAAGCTCTTGTGAACTAAATTTCTTAATAGTAGCAAGCTGTGCAATTTTTGCTGCTTGCTTTGGTTCAAAATAGCGAATAAATTTATGTTCTTCTAGTTTCATTTGTGGTGAAGTATAATATATTTTTAAGTTTGGTAGTACTA
>JAKQYE010000164.1 GCA_023356605.1 Trichodesmium sp. MAG_R02
TACTCCATGAATGCCTGATCTAATGGTATAAGTTGCCAAAACTCACTAATAGACCAATTCAAAAATTGCCAAAGTTCCTCTATCACCCTTAGCGATCGCAGGAATTGCCCAGCGGTTTATTTAAAGATATATAAAGATATATAAAGATCTGCGGAATGTCCGTTATTGAGTCTAGAGTCAATAATCGTAATTAATCCTGCCATCAGGCATAATTGCTTCCTGAAGATTAGCGTCCACTAGGTTGATATTATCAATCAAAGCATCAGTAAGATTAGCTTTATTTAGGTTAGCTCCCCTTAAATTTGCTCCTCTTAAATCTGCTCTGATTAAAATAGCTTGACTTAGGTTAGTACCTCGGCAATAAGTTTCCTGCAAATTTGCATCTTGGAAATTAACTTTTTTGAGTTTAGTAAATCTCATATCTGCCCTATACAGGTTGGCTTCTCTTAAAGAAGCATTTGATAAATAAGCCCCACTTAGGTGAGCTTTAATAAGATTAGCTTTGTACAAATTAGCTTGGTAAAAATAACCCCCAATTAATTGAGCTTCATAAAGATTAGCATAACTAAAATTAGCATAACTAAAGTTGGCTTCCATTAAATCTGCTTTGGCTAAATTGCTTCTTCTGAGGTCTGCTGAAGTACCATCAACATATCTAAAATTGGAATTTTGTAAATCAGTTCCAATTAAATTAGCATCTACCAAATTAGCTTCAATTAAATTAGCAAGTCTTAGATTGGCAGAAATCAAATTACTATTTGTTAAGTTCGCGCCCTGAAGATTAATAGCAGTTAGATTAGCATTAATTAGTTGGGCTGAAGTCAAAATACTATCTTGACAATTAGCATTAACCAATTGAGCTAAACACAGATCAGCTGCTGTTAAATTTAATCCTTTAAAATTAACACCTTCTAGATTAAAACCTCTTAAGTAAGCATGAGAAAAGTTCGGTTGTAAATCTAGATTTTTATATCTCCATTCATTCCATGTCAATACACCACGATTAAGTAAAGCTAGATATTCTTGATTTGCCATATTTTCTTCATTTGCTATATTCTGCAGATATTCATATATCTTTATGTATAGTCATTTAAAATAAAAATGAAACAGTTTTTCTGCTTAAACTTAGTTATAGCAAAAAATATTGATCTCAATCTAAATTAAAATGACTATATATTTACATTTTCAAATAGACTTATAGGAAAAACCTTCATTCTAGAACTTAATATCAATAACTAATTTTTTATGAGAAAATTAGTTACAGTTCTTTATGATAGTTAAAGTTGATGCCCATAGCTATAAGGTTTTCAGGGAGAGGACTCGGGGTAATAGATAAATAAAACTTATCAATTTAATGTTAAGAAGTACGGAATGTGGGCTCAAGGTTTTTGATCAGCTTTGACATCAAAATTTACATCCTCCCCGGCCTAAGGGCACGGAGAATTCTGCCGAGCCTTAGCCCCTCGGCGACTTGACATGTCACAGGCTACTGCTACTTTGGCAGTAGTCTTATGCTGGACTACCTGTCCGTTTTTTGTCTTGGTATGCCCATCCGCGACTAATATATTTCTTATGAACTAAAAAGCAAGAAGGACATAACCAGTGGAAAAAAATAAACTAAAAAGTTGCCCTAGAAGGGTGAGGCTTTACAGCATTTTTCATGTCGGTCGACCACAATAGGGACGTTGCATGCAACGTCCCTACAAGGTTTTGGTTATGGCGATGTAGTTCATCAATTTAAAAAGCGCTGTAAACCCAATTTTTCGGTAAAAACATACCCTACTCAACTCTTGCCCCTTAAGGGGGCAGGGGTATTTCATTTTTGTAAAAAATACAGAAGTAGATAGGCAGTACTTTGAGATTTTTGAGGGTAAAAATGGTTTCAAACCCAATAGGGATAAGGGAAATACGTTGCTCAGGCTAAAAATAGCTCAAACCCAGATATATCAAGTTAGAGGTTAATTAAAAGCTAAATTATTGCTTTGTAAGGCTTTGACACCATTTTCAACAGATTTTTTACTAAAGTCCCGATATTCACTCAGAGCTTAACAAACTCCGAGGCTTGAAAAATCCGCAAATTTGTACATTCCTCTATTTTCTTATCTCCCATTCTAGGACACATCATTAACTTACGAGACTTTCAAACAACTCTCCTGGCCCTTGGGGGAAGTTAGGGGTCAGAATGAATGACTTCATACAATTTTTTAGGTCGAAAATTATCTTTTTTTGTTAAATGGACATCTCCTGTAAAGTCCTTTAGTCCTATTTATTGTTTGTAGGATTCTTTTTCCACCCTTGGTACTAGGACATTGATAGGATTGAAATCCTTTACAACCAATAGTTTTAATTTGAGCTGATAACTGATAGCTATAAAATTTTACCGATCTACGTATTATATCAAATTAAAGTGTTTTTTTTTCTTATATTTATTAAATTGATATAAAATTCAAAAATATTAAGAAATATTAACTATATGTTAAGTAAAATAATTCAAAATTAAGGTTAAACTAGCAATCGAGACTAAAGGTAAACTTCAAAAATCAATGGGAGGGAGCGATTTAAGAAACTTCATTTGACGGTTGACTAAATGTTGCTAATTTGCTAAGATTTGTTTACATAAGTTAAATTATGTTAATATAAAGATATGAGTCATATTCTAGGGTAGAAGGCCGTAGAAATACTTGGCTTAACAAAGTGAAGGATAAAAAAAGCAGCTAGCTAAATGAGATTAAAGATCATAGGTCTCATTTCGCAACTGCATCACAAAACAGCTTTGTTCTTAGTTGAAAACTTTGATGTCATTTTACTTCCAACTCTTGAAGTTTCTCAGATGATAATCTTATCTAACAGGAAACTGACAAGCAAGTAAGCCAGACAAATTTTGAACTGGGCACATTACACATATGAACTTTTTTTTAAATATAAAGCTACTGAGTATAATAAGGTGGTCTTAAATGTTTCAGAAGTTTATACTAGTAAAACTGTTAGTTCAATTGTAGAAACCCTCAATAATTTAGGCGGTAAAAAAATTTCTTGCTAATAAAGGTGTTTTCCCCTTAATCATGATTTAAACGGTGCTCGTGGGATTTTTAGAAAAAGTGGTGTAGAAAAGCGTTCTACAACATTGATAGATATCCTCTCAGTAAGTTAACCTTGCTGCGCATTGTTAATAAATATTAGCAAGATAGTATTATATAGTTGGTAATAACAAGCTAGATTTACCTCAATCCCAATATCTTAAGATAATCAAACTTTAGTAGGGAGTAATGTCAGGATGAACTGTTCTATTAGATATTTAGCAGGCTTTGTGTCTAATCCAAAGTTTATCTCCTATAAACGCAAACAATAAATGGTGATTCCCTCTATCAGTCTTAGATATTGAAATATAAAACTGCTTGTGTAGTATGTATTCAAGCACCAGTGATAGTAAACTTTCTAAAAGCTAACTAAAATAATCATTCAATAAGTTGGCATTGGTACAATTAAAACCCCGAGTAAGTTCCATTAGTCATTAGACATCTCCAGAAAAGGTTCTCAAATCCTTACCCCGCCGTTCCAAGAGCGGCATTCTTGGGGAGCTCTATTATTCGGGTGCTGCTAAACCTCATAATTACTAAGCAACTGTTAAATCCAGATCAAAACGTTAATTACTGTTATAATCTAAACTGTTTGAGAAAATGAGAAATAACAAAAGCAAATTTACACTTATAGAAGTGTGGATCACTAGAATAATAAGCGAAAACCAATAAGCATTAGTTCAGTTTTACTATTAATAACAGGGAAACTGAACCAAATGGGGGAAATAAAAAAGTGATTGCATAGTGAGTTCCTCTATATTAGAAGAATTGTTGGGCTTGCAGTGGGTTAAACCGTGCTTATGTCAGTCTTTGCAGGATTCACGAAAAGATAGCTGAAAGAGAGTTGCTTCTTCACAAAAGCAAAGAAAAAGGTGACGTTATCAACTACTAATCTTATGTCTTATAGCTAATGCTCAGACATAAAGTAGCAACAAAAATAATCACCCTATTATTCAATGCTTAGAAACCACTCGGAAGAAATGGTGAACCCTTTTTATTGCGTTCATCTCAATAATAAGGTGTTAAATTAAGCTGCTACACTAACCTCAAGTGTGTGCTTGCGATAACACTAGATAAGACCTTTAAATTAAACAATTAGCTAAACAAAACTATGAGCAACACAATACCATCAACTTCTGTAGCAGTAATTGAAAAAGTCAACAAGCCAGACTTCATATTCGACCCAAGTATTAGGCGCGAGCATGCAGAAAAATACCGTACTTCAGAGTGGTATGATGGTCGTGGGGAAATAAGGGCAGTAGAGGATGGTCGCTCATTTCAGATTTCGGCAACATTTACCCTCCAGTCAGAAGTAAAATTAGTAAATGGAGTTTTAGATCCATCTAACCCTGTTTTAGCTGAAATCTATAAAAGTCGTGGTCGATGTATAGCAGTTGTCGATCATACGGTAGATGAACTTTACAAAGAACCACTGGAGAATTACTTTAAGCAGAATGATATTCCTCTGAAAACTTTTGTCTGTCGTGCTTGGGAATCAGACAAGAATCCTGATACAGTCCATAAGATATTACAATTCTTGGGCAAGGATGGCTGTGATGTATCCCGTAACGAACCTGTTTTGATCATTGGAGGTGGTGTACTCAGTGATGTTGCTGGTTTAGCTTGTAGTTTGCAACACCGACGGACACCTTATGTAATGATTGGAACATCAGTTGTTGCAGCTATTGATGCTGGACCGTCTCCTCGTACCTGCACAAATGGTAATTTCTTTAAAAATGGTATCGGAGCGTACCACCCCCCTGTAATGACGATAGTAGACCGTAGTTTCTTCAGTACCTTGCCAAAGGGTCATATTCGCAATGGGATGGCAGAAATTATCAAAATGGCAGTTACTGACGATCGAGTATTATTTGAATTGCTGGAAGAATACGGTCAGCGTTTAGTGGAAACTCATTTTGCTAACTTTAACGCAGATGACGAATTGGTAAAAGTAGCTGATGAGGTAATTTATCGTGCTTTATATTCTTATATGAAGCATGAAGGAACAAATATGTTTGAAACCTATCAAGACCGACCTCACGCTTACGGTCATACTTGGAGTCCTCGTTTTGAGCCAGTGGTCAAACTGATGCACGGTCATGCTGTGAGTGTTGGTATGTCTCTTGGAGCTACTCTAGCATTAGAGATGGGTTGGATCACAAAAAACGAACGTGATCGAATAGTTGCATTGTGTAGTTCTATGGGTTTGTCTGTTTATCATGAAATTATCGAAGATACAGAGTTAATGCTTCAAGCTCAGAAAAATATACGCCGCAAGCGCGGTAGTGGGTTGTGGGCACCTCTACCTACAGGCATTGGTTCTTGTAGTTTCGCTGGTGAAGTACCTCCAGACTTATTAATCTCTGCTGTTGAGGAGCATAAGCATCTTTGTGCTGATTTCCCTGATCAAGGAAAAGGCGAAGAAATGTATTTAAGCGACCTAGGTTTGGAGTAAAAGAAACAAGGGGTCTGCTAATCACTGCCTATAATATGTAAGTGTAAAGATAGAGAAGTGCGGTTGGCTTAACCCTTGATACCTGTGGAAGTCACGCTGCCGATAGTGACTGAAGAAAGCAGGAAGTAATATAAAATGTCACTAATTGTGGTATTTTATGTTACTTTTCCAAATCAGAAAACAATAGATTTTTCTCTTCTCTCTTTTGAGAGGATTGTTTCTAGTCAGTAAATAAAAGAAAATTTTCCCTTAGCCTTAGCTGGCTATAGATAATATCGTTTATCAAAAACTTTTCTACATTTTCTTCAGCAGGGAATCAGAGGTAGAGACGTTGCATTTAACGTCTGTGCAACATAAAGATAATTAACATTAACTTAGCTAAACACATAGATAAGATTATTCTACTTATGTTAATTATCTAATAACTGAAGAGCTACCTGAGTATAGCATTCTTTCGGGAATTGCTATAACTCAATACTGCTCTACCTTGCTAGCGCGTCCAGCTTAAAAGGTAACTTTGAGGATATAATACTTCTTCGGTAACCCTTCTGCTATAAGGAGAGAAGAAAAATTTTTTCTCACTTCGGCCACCCCCTTTCTAAGCTATGCTTTATAAACATCTCTATTAATATAAAACTTAACAAAATACATAAGTCATGAATAAGTCTTTGAGAGACTTTTGTTGAAGAAAAAGCGTATTTAAGAACACCTTTTTTCAAAGGACTTAAACTAGTTTTGCCTAACTACTATATTATGTCTCCCTACTCTCGTCATCCCCACAGGGCTTTCAGAAGTTTCTTACAAGGGATAGTCAGGGGGAACGGGTTGGATAGGAAGGTTGGGTTTTAACTACAGTTTTTGTCTAGATGCGCTACTGCTCTACTGTTATTAAGTACTAAGAGGATAAAAATATGACAACCGTTGTTAAAACAGAATCTGCCAGACCAGTTACACCATTAGGCATTTTAGTAGAGCAACTTGAAAAAATTGTCAAGATGGCAGAAACTACAGAAATACCATCGGAACTATCTGATGCTATTAAACAAGCTTATCAATTAGGATCAGGTATTGATCCCTATTTAGAAGAAAATACTACTCAAGAGTCAACCGCTTTGGCAGAATTAGCAGAAAAGACTCGCCAAGAACCATGGGGTTCAAGATTTTCCAATAGTGAGACTGTACGTCAACTAGAACAGGAAATGCTATCTGGGCATATTGAGGGGCAAACTTTAAAAATGTTTGTCTATATGACTAGGGCGAAAAGTATCCTGGAAATAGGTATGTTTACTGGGTATTCAGCCTTGGCAATGGCTGAAGCGTTGCCAGAAGATGGGCGAATGGTTGCTTGTGAAGTGGATCAATATGTATCTAACTTTGCCAAGTCTTGTTTTGAAAAGTCTCCACATGGAAGTAAAATATCAGTGGAAGTTGCACCAGCTCTAGAAACCATTAAGAAGTTGGCAGATGCAGGAAAAACTTTTGATTTAGTCTTTATTGATGCTGATAAGAAAGAGTATATAGAATACTTGAAAGTCCTTTTGGATACAAGTTTATTAGCAAAAAATGGATTTATTTTTGTCGATAATACTTTACTTCAAGGGGAGCCTTATCTCTCACGAGAAAAACGTACTTCTAATGGAGAAGCGATCGCTCAATTTAATCGCTTTGTTGCAGAAGACCCCCGAGTAGAACAAATTTTACTACCTTTACGAGATGGAATAACTATTATTAGGCGAAAGTAGTTGTCATTTGAGAAAAATATTATGACATTAGGAAGTTAGTAGAAGTTGAAAAGCTTTTGTCAGCTAATTTTAACTTTTTAGCTTTTGCTTGACCTGTAGCAGTATAGTTTCCTCAATATTCGGTAATATCATAAATGTTACCGAATATAGATAATTATCATAAAATGCTACTAACAATTTTTAAGAGCAAACTGCATCGACTCACAGTAACCGAAGCGCAATTATACTATGAGGGTTCAATTACTATTGACGAAGAACTACTAAAAATTGCCAATATTCTGACTTATGAAAAAGTACAAGTAGTCAACGTCAATAATGGTTCGCGCTTAGAAACCTATACTATCCCTGGGGAATGGGGCAGTCGTATTGTCTGTATCAATGGTCCTGCTGCTCGGATGAATGCTGTCAGTGACCAGATAATAGTCATCGCTTATGCCCAAATAACCCCAGAAGAAGCACTTTTACATCGTCCCCAAGTTATTCTAGTGGATAAAGATAATAACCCACTTAATTCTTAATTAAATACTACTGTGTTACGTAAACCTCGCAAAATTTTATTTTTATCTGTATAAAACTACTAAGATGGCACTAATATTATTTGTTCAAGGACGTGCTTATGCACTGTTCCAAAATATCGGAACTATTGCGTTATTATTCATTCTTTTACCATTCAATTTATTAAGGGTAATACCTTCACTGGTATGGAATTTTATCAGTCTACCATTCACCAAAAAAGTAGTGGCAGATAATCCCAAAAATATCTTAATCACGGGTGCAAAAATGACAAAATGTTTGCAACTTGCCCGTTCATTTCATGCAGCAGGTCATAAAGCTTTTATATTAGAAACAAGTAAATATTGGTTATCAGGAAATAGATTTTCCAACGCCGTTACAGCTTTCTACACAATACCAGCACCAAATAAAGATTGGGATGGTTATTGTCAGGGATTATTAGAGATTGTCAAAAAAGAGAATATAGATGCATTTATTCCAGTATCTAGTCCAGCAGGAAGTTACTATGAATCTTTAGCAAAACCACTTTTATCTAAACATTGTGAAGTTCTGCACTTTGACGCAGATATTACTCAAATGTTAGATAATAAGTTCACATTCATCGAAAAAGCTAAAAGTTTTGGTTTATCTGTACCAAAATCGTTTTTAATTACAGACCCAGAACAAATTATCAATTTTGACTTTGCTGCTGATGGGAGTAGATATATTCTTAAAAGTATTCCTTACGACTCAGTGCGTCGTTTAGACTTGACAAAATTGCCCATGAATTCAAGAGCGGAAATTAAACAATTTGTTGGAAGTTTGCCTATTAGCGAAGAGAAACCCTGGATTATGCAAGAGTTTGTTAAAGGCAAAGAGTATTGTACCCATAGCACTGTTAGAAAAGGGAAAATAAGACTTTATTGCTGTTGCGAATCATCAGAATTTCAAGTCAATTATGAACATGTTGATAATCCCCAAATTTACGATTGGGTGGAAAAATTTGTTAGAGAATTAAATATTACTGGTCAAATTTCCTTTGATTTTATTCAGACAGAGGATGGTCGAGTTTTTCCCATAGAATGTAATCCCAGGACTCACTCAGCAATTACAACTTTTCACGATCATCCAGGGGTGGCAGATGCTTATTTAAAAGATAGTCAAGATGATAAAGAAACCTCAATATTACCGCTGCCAAACAGTCAACCTACTTATTGGGCTTACCATGAGTTATGGAGACTGACAAGGGTTAGGTCATTAGATCAATTCAAAATCTGGATTAGAAGAATTAATCAAGGAACAGATGGTATTTTTCAAGTGAATGATCCCTTGCCATTTTTGATGGTTCACCACTGGCAAATTTTCTTATTACTACTCAATAATTTACGCCAATTTAAAGGTTGGGTAAGAATTGACTTTAATATTGGAAAGCTCGTAGAACTAGGAGGAGATTAAAAATATTTTATGAGTTTTTAACAGGATTAAATTTTGACTCTTGAGTTTTTTCTAGTTGTTGACCTAAATTAATTATGGAAAAACAAATTTTGGTTGGGATAACATTTATTGCCTTTTTGCTGTTATTTATAGCAGTAGGTATTTACTCTTCAACCCAAAAACAGAATACAACTACTGATTACTTACTGGCCAGTAGAAATGTCAATCCCTGGTTGACAGGACTATCAGCGATGGCAACAAATTACAGTGGGTTTTTATTTATTGGTGGGATTGGTTTTACCTACAAGGTTGGACTTGCTTCTATTTGGGTACCCCTCGCTTGGACAATAGGAAACTTTATTGCTTGGTGTTTCATCTTCAAAAAGTTGAGGTCAGTTTCTCAGCAAATAGACTCAGATACAGTTTCCTCGTTCTTAGGCCAAGAAAATCTGGGCCCCAAAAATCAAGGGCGCTTGATTACAATAATTTCAGCACTAATTACTATAGCATTTCTGGGTACTTATGCCTCTGCTCAACTGGTAGCAGCAAGCAAAGGACTGAATGCTATATTTGGCTGGAACTATCAACTAGGGATTATTATTGGGGCTGTAATTGTGGTGGCCTACTGTTTTTCAGGAGGTATCCGTGCTTCGATCTGGACTGACTCCTTGCAGGGAATTTTAATGATAGTATCTTTGTGGGTTTTGTTTATAGTAAGTTTAATTGCCTGTGGAGGTTTTGGAGAACTTTGGGCAAAGCTGAATGCTATTGACCCCACCTTAACAAATTGGATACCTACCAATTTACCTTGGGGATTTTTTCCTTACTTTTTGGGGTGGTTGGTGGCAGGGTTTGGTGTTGTAGGTCAACCTCATGTATTAGTGAGAGCAATGGCAATTGACTCTGTAGATAATATAGCCTTAGCTCGTAACATAAATTTTGTCTGCAGTTTAATAAATTTTGTGCCAGCTGTTGGTATAGGATTAACTGCCAGAGTATTGTTGCCTAACTTAATGACATCTGCTGACCCAGAGTTAGCATTGCCAAATTTATCTATCGAATTATTGCCAGCAATTTTGGTAGGGTTGATGTTAGCAGGCATTTTTGCTGCAGCTATTTCCACAGCAGACTCTCAGGTATTATCATGTTCTGCTGCACTAAGTCAAGATTTGGTTCCTAGTGCAGCTAACTCTTACAGAAAAGCTAAAATTGCTACCCTGGTTGTTATTGCTATTGTATTAGCGATCGCTCTAATAACAAACAATAGTGTATTTGCTTTGGTAATTTTCTCTTGGTCAGTTTTAGCCTGCGCTTTGGGTCCGTTATTGGTATTGCGAGTGTGGCAAAAACCTGTAAGTGTTCCAGTAGGAATAACAATGATGATTACTGGTATAGTTGTTGCTATTATCTGGAATATAGGACTTAACCTATCAAGTGCTATTAATGAAGTATTACCTGGCATGGCAGCAGGCTTTATTGTTTATGGGATTGCTAATTTTCAGGTTTGGCCTAATTTTTTTAGTCAATAATAAAATAATACTACAATTTGATGATCAAGTATGAAAAAAAAAGATAAAACATGGAAAAACAAATTTGGATTGCGATAACGTTTATTGTCTTTTTAATATCATTCACAGTAGTAGGCATTTACTCCGCAACACAAAAGCAAAATACAACTACTGATTACTTACTGGCCAGTAGAAATGTCAATCCCTGGTTGACAGCACTATCAGCAATGGCAACAGGCCAGAGTGGGTTTCTATTTATTGGTTCGATAGGTTTTAGCTACAAGCTTGGATTTGCTTCTATTTGGATACCCCTCGCTTGGACAATAGGGGACTATATTGCTTGGTCGTTAATATTCAAAAGGTTGAGGTTAGTTTCTCAGCAAACAGACTCAGATACAATTTCCTCATTCTTAGGTCAGGAAAATCAAGGGTCCAAAAATCAAGGGCGTTTGATTACAATAATTTCAGCACTAATTACCATAGGAATTCTTGGTACTTATGCGGCAGCTCAACTGGTAGCAGCAAGCAAAGGACTGAGTGCTATATTTAGCTGGAACTATCAAGTAGGGATTATTATTGGGGCTGTAATTGTGGTGGCCTACTGTTTTTCAGGAGGTATCCGTGCTTCTATCTGGACTGACTCCGTGCAGGGAGTTTTAATGATATTATCTCTGTGGGTTTTGTGTATAGTAAGTTTAATTGCCTGTGGAGGTTTTGAAGAACTTTCGGCAAAGCTGAATGCTATTGACCTCACCCTAACAAATTGGATACCTACCAATTTACCTTGGGGATTTTTTCCTTACTTTTTGGGGTGGTTGGTGGCAGGGTTTGGTGTTGTAGGTCAACCTCATGTATTAGTGAGAGCAATGGCAATTGACTCCGCAGATAATATAGCCTTAGCTCGTAACATAAAATTAGTCTGCGGTCTAATGAATTCGGCTACAGCTTTTGGTATAGGATTAACTGCTAGAGTATTTTTGCCTGAATTAATGACATATGGTGACCCAGAGTTAGCATTACCGAATTTATCCATAGAATTATTGCCAGCAATTTTGGTAGGGTTGATGTTAGCAGGACTTTTTTCTGCTGCTATTTCCACAGCAGACTCTCAGATACTATCATGTTCTGCTGCACTAAGTCAAGATTTGGTTCCCAGTGGATCTCACTCTTATCGAAAAGCTAAAATTGCTACCCTGGTTGTTACTGCTATTGTATTAGCGATCGCTCTAATAACAAACAATAGTGTATTTGCTTTGGTAATTTTCTCTTGGTCAGTTTTAGCCTGTGCTTTAGGCCCGTTATTGGTATTACGAGTGTTGCAAAAACCTGTAAGCGTTCCAGTAGCAATAACAATGATGATTACTGGTATAGTCGTTGCCATTATCTGGAATAAAGGCTTTAACCTATCAAGTGCGATTTATGAAGTATTGCCTGGTATGGTAGCAGGCTTTATTGTTTATGGAATTGCTAATTCTCAGGTTTGGCCTAAAAATTTGAGTAAACAATAAAATAATACTACTACTTTGTCAATTTAAGCAATTAGGAAAAAGATGAACAATCAAGCTAAATTATTACCATTAAACCATTTATCATCACTACCTATAGACTCCTTAGCTGCATTAATTGGTAGTCTAATCTGTATATCTTTTACACCAATTTTTATCCGTTTAGGCGAGTATAACCTTGGTCCAAATGCTATAGTATTCAATCGTTTTTGGATTGCGGCTATTGCCTTTTGGTTACTAAGTGGATTATTAACTGTACATTACCGAAAACGAAAAAATGAAACTCAAATTGAACTAAAGAAACCCGAACTGCTTAAAAAAGGAAAGCTAATGATAGTAGATGGGATTGTTTTATCTATTGGTCTGATACTTTGGGCTTTTTCTTTAAGTATGACAAGTATTGCTCACTCTACTCTGCTCCATAGTTTAGTACCTATATTTACTGTTTTAGGATCATGGTTAGCTTTGAATCAAACCTTTGACCATCGATTTCTACTTGGTATGTTTGTGGCGATCTTTGGTTCTGCCTTGTTAGAAGTGAATGATATTTTCTCATTCAGAATTACCGAACAACTATTAGGAGATTTAGCAGCTTTACTCTCAGCAGTATTTTTTGGTATACACCCACTCATAGTTCAGAAACTTCGCACTCACTTCAACCCAGTTACCATTATGACTTGGTCTTCAACAACGAGTGCTTTATTGCTCTTACCTGTGGTTCTAATTACTGAGAATCAACTTTTTCCAAGTTCATTAACTGGTTGGCTTTCAGTCATTGCTCAAGCTCTTTTTAGTCAAATGATAGGTATAGGGCTGTGGGCCTATTGTCTCAAAAAATTATCTGCTGGGTTTACTAGCTTAGTTGCATTACTTGTTCCTGCTCTTAGTATGATCGAAGGTTTGGTAATTTTCTCGGAATATATTAATCTCTGGACTTCGGTAAGCTTTTCAATAATTTTATGGGGAATGTATTTGGCCATATCAAGTAAATCTACTGTTAATCCGGGAGTTGAGTCTTCTAATTAATTAAGTTTAATTAGTGCATCTACCACAATTTTCTCTTTATGTATTTTTTTGCCACAGTTCTGTATTTAAATACGTCAGTGTGTGAAAGGTTAAAAACAATCAAAAAAACAACAAACAAAAACTAACAAAAGTAACAATTTTTCAGCCGTGCTAACAATTGAAAAACTCCCAAATTATCTTTCATCAAATATTAGATTGCGATTTTTACGCGATGAGGAAAAAAGCTTTACTACCGGTGAAAAAGAACTGCCTTTGGTCATAGAACCAGTCCAGGAAAAATCCTTTTCAGCTCTCGCTGAATTAGTCAGGGAAAATAGGGACTGGTTTCATAGACAGCAAGACAATTGCGGCGCTCTGTTATTCCGGGGATTTGAAATAGAAACTGCGGCACAATTTGAAAATATCCTAGAGCTATTGAATGTTAAATTGGCATCAAAGTATCATTTTGGCAGCTCTCAAAGAAATCGAATAACTGATAAAGTTTTCACCTCTTCCGAAGCACCAGGGAATTTGATAATACCTCCACACAATGAACTGAATATGGTGCCAGTGAGGCCGATGTCTCTGGCTTTTTTCTGTCAAATTGAACCTACTTTATATGGCGAAACTCCCATTATTAATACAGAAAAAATATTTAACGAATTGTCTCCTAATTTGCAGCATAAATTCGCTAATACACCTCAGAAATTTGTGAGAAATGTTCCTAATCATTTATTAGGAATAGTTTTCGAGGAACTCTCGCGAGAGGAGATCACAAAAATGCTTGAAGACGAGGAATTTTATTTTGAGTGGAAAGCTGATGGTTCTCTTTATTTTGAATGTTCTTACATTCCCGTGTTCCATCACCCAAGAACGGGCAAACTGTGCTTTGGTCTCAGCACTTTTGATTCTTTTGTTACCAGAGAATGGTATCGAAGCATTGCGCAGCGCTATCCATTCAAAGAAAGAATATACTACAATTTTTTGCCTTCTAAATTGTATATAACTCTGGAAGGGATAGACAAGGCACAACCAAAAATGTACTTGGTTAATGAAGAAGGAAACAATACGAAAATGACAGAGGCAGAGGCAAAAGAATTAGGGAAAGCTGAATGGAAAAATACTGTAGTGTTTCCCTGGAGAAAAGGAGACATTTTAGTAATAGATAACCTACAGGTTGTCCACGGTAGGCTCAATGTTCAACCACCACGTAAAATTCTTACGGCTTTCGGAAATATGTGCAATATTCGCGATATGAAA
>JAKQYE010000165.1 GCA_023356605.1 Trichodesmium sp. MAG_R02
TTACCTTAGTTGCTTCCAATTTTGAGCGAGATAACCATCCATATATCAAAGCTCTTCCTATCCCAAATATATGAGCTGCTTCGGTAATCATACCACCATCTTTTAGCAAATCTATTACTCTTTGTATTAAGTCTAAAATGTAAGGCATGGTTGAAAATAGTTTCTAGTTGACTTAATTTTATTATACTCAATTTTTGTATCAATCTTAATTAAGACCACTATAACATTCTAATTATGATAAATTCCAATATTTTGGCTATTTTATCCAGCCAATAAATGCTTCCTTATCGGCCTTACTAAAATAGCCTTAACTCCCTTTATATGATAGTTTCAATCTTTCTATTCCCACTAATCCATAGATTGTTTTCTATTTACTTATAAAGCTCTTTGATACATGTATTAATGATGCTATAGTTTGATACGACCATCCTTGTATTACTAAGTTGACTGCCAGTAAGCTTTACATACCCCTCTTCCTCTGGGGGTGGGTTGGATTACTTTTGAGTCTTTCATCGTCCCTCTCAAAGCTTCTTTCCTTTTTCTTGGCTTACCAAAGTACATATTTTTCCTGTAGAATAACGATTATATATTCTCATTGTTGGGGACGCTATGTTCACATCCCAAATGGAACCCCATAGTTATAGTCTAGTTCAACTAAAAACACAAAATTTGAGAAATTTAAAATCATAGTTAGTCTTAACATAACTTATGCTAAAAAAAATATTTAGTTGGTGTAAAAAAAATCGAGTATTGAAACAAATATCAGTTTTTTATAGTGCTACTTTAGTCAGTTTAAACTTTTGGATAGAACCAGCAATAGGAGACCCATTTCGTCAAATAAATCCTATTGAAATAGGAGAAAAAACCGTAGCAGCTTTTCAAGCTATGTTTGAAAAAGGAAATTATAAAAAAGCAAGAGATTACCTTAAAATAGCTGAATCTGAAGAAATAGATGAGCCTCTTGTTTATGCCATGATATCTTCTTTGCATTACTTAGATGAAAATTGGGAATCACTAAAACTCTATGCTCAAAAAACTACTGAAGTAGCAGAAAACTTAATTGCAATTGATCCAGTCCGTGGTAACATTTACGCTGCAACAGGTTACTTTTTAGAAGGTGCTTATATTATATCTATTGAAGGTACATTAAAAGGAGCTCCAAAAGCTTTAGAAAAACTCAGAAAAGTTTTTAGCCATTTTGAGGCAGCAGAACGCATAAGTTCATCGGACCCAGAATTAAATTTGCTGAAAGGATATATGGATTTAATGTTGGCGGTGAATTTGCCATTTTCTGATATTACTAAAGTAATAGAAACATTCGAAGATAAAGCTTATCCCCATCATTTAGCTTATCGGGGATTAGCAGTAGCTTATCGAGATTTAGATGATCTCAAAAAAGCTTTAAAATATGTAGATAAAGCTTTGTTAGAAGTTCCAGAAAATCCAGAGCTATATTACCTAAAAGCACAAATTTTAGTTGCTAAAGCTAAGGATAAAAATAATGATTTATCTATCAGAAAAAAAGCTGAAAAAAACTTTAATAAAGCTTTAGCAAAGTCAGACCAAATGCCAAGACGTTTGGTAGCACAAATATTCTTTGAACAGTGTAAAAATATTAATAATATAGACGACATAAAACGACCTTGTGACCGAATGCGAGATAGAATTAGAGATGGTTCAAATACATGGGGACCTCAAGAATTGCCATATCTTCGCTAATTCCAAACTGAAAATTAATTTATCATAAATTTTTATACTGGTAAGCTACAAATCTCTAGTTTTTAGCAAACAGAGAATAGAAAATAGAAGAAACAAAAGAATAAAAATAAATGTACATTACAAAAAATGAGAGACGTTATAAGCTGTTAACTATTTAGATTCCCTCTTCTAATAACAATCAATTAAAGCAAAAATTTGATATAGTCAGAATTTTGCTATTTTGCTAAAATTTACAATAGTTCGTTTAAATGCTTAACAGCTTATCTTAACCAAATAGTTTGTAGCTAGAAAGTTTGATTATACTTGTCAGTTTCCTTGTTTTTTTACAAGTTTTTCTAAGGAAGTATAACCAAATTTTGGTATGGTACGTACCCTGTAAGTGTGGTCAAGTGATTCTAGTAGATTGGCTTAAAGATTTGAGAACTTAATTTCAGACTTCAAAAACTATTAAAAAAGCTAGTGCTACTGTACTTCATAAACCATTGAATGCTCTATAAAATTTGTAGGGAATTTCGTCTCAGTTAAGTACACTACTAGCAGGAAAGATATCTGTATCATGAAGCTGCCTCTCCCAACTAAGAAATTTATTTTGTTGAATATTTATGGAAGTACAATTTCGCGAATTTAATCCTTTTGATATATGGATTTGGTTAGAATTTAACACTGTTCCTTCTCTGGCGGAAAAACATTACATAGAAGAACTATTTGATTCATGGTTTTTATTAGGAAAATTGGGTGGTTTTAATGCTGAAAACTTACAAGTTCAAGAAGTAGGAATAGAGATTAGTTATATGGAATATAGTCAGGATGTGGCTAGTCACAGTATGATGGCTGTTATGCACAATATGGGAGATGTAGAATATGAAGGATTATGGGGTCGTTGTTGGTTTGATTTGGGAACTAGCGATGCTTTAGCAATTGATATTTTGGTGAATAGTTTTAAACAATTAAGCGAAGAATTAGTCAAGATAGAAAAACTGATTATTGGTGGTCAAAATGAAGATTGGCCAGTACCAGAAAATAAGTATGAAGATGGTTTTTCTGATGATAACTAATTGTATTTTCCTTTTTATTTATCTGAGAAAATTATGAGTCAAAAAAATAAAATTAGGGTACTAGCTTTGGGATTAGTTAGAGATGGCGATCGCCTGTTTATTTCTCAAGGCTATGACTCTATAAAACAGGAAACTTTTTATCGGGCCATGGGTGGAGGTGTTGATTTTGGAGAATATAGTCACGATGCTTTACAGAGAGAGTTTAAAGAAGAGATTGAAGCTGAGTTGACTAATATTAAATATTTGGGGTGTATAGAAAATATTTTTATGTTCGATGGAGAGGAGGGACATGAGTTAATTCAATTATATAAATGTGATTTTGCTGACCGGAAGTTTTATAAAATAGAGGAGTTAATTTTTTGGGAGAAGGAACGAAAAAAAACGGCACTCTGGGTTTCAATAGATAGATTTAAGTCTAGAGAATTGAAAATAGTTCCAGAAAATTTTTTAGAATACTGTGATTAGGAGGATAATTAAAATGGAGATTAATATTCCTGATGTTGTGGCAAAGGTAAAAGCAGAATTTGAGAGATATGAAATTGCTTTGATTAGTAATAATTTTGATGTTTTAGATGAATTATTTTGGCATAGTCCCCACACTATCCGTTATGGAGTAAATGAAAATCTCTATGGATCTGAGGCAATATTAGCTTTTAGAAAAGCCCGTGGAAAAGTTAATTTAGAGCGAGTATTAATGAATACTGTTATTACAACCTATGGTCAAAATTTTGCCACAACAAATACTGAATTTCAGCGTCAAGAAACTGGAAAAATAGGTAGGCAAAGTCAAACTTGGATACGTACTTCTATTGGTTGGCGAATAGTGAGTGCTCATGTTTCCTTATTATCAGGAAATACAGTTTAGTTAAGAATTTTTTGAAGAAAGAAAAAGTAAATGTAGATAAGTCTATAGATCAATACAGTTCAATTAAGAATTTTTTTTGCACTTTTGTAATCTTAAAAGTTCATCTAATGGTTCCATACTTTATTAGTTTTAGTCTTATTTGAACCGTATTTTCTTATATCAATTCCTATGCATTAATGCTATATATAGGTAGCACCTTAGTAATTAAGTAATTAACATAGGCATAATAAACTTCTTCCTCCCTTTAGCTAAGTTAATGTTAATTATTCTTATGTTTAATTCTTCGTACCGACGTTCCATGCAGCAATCTCCCTACTGCTTACCCTTAATGGTCGGGGTTAGGGGTGAGTCTCCTGCTGCATTGGAGTTTAGGCTAATTATAAGTTTTCCTGAGTCTATGCTATGGGTTAATTAAGCGATCGCAAGATTTTGGAAGGAGCTTGAATAATGCAACCCTAACCCAAACTCACCAAAAAAAACAAATAATATCTATCACTCATTTTATGGCCGAAGCTTATATGATCCTTTCGTTCTAAGTTTCAAGTTTTCCTTCCTTCTTAATAGATTATTTGAAGACCCCAAAATTTAGTCTAAACTCCAGTACTGAAGATACTAGTATAAAAGTTTTTGATAAATGGTATTATGAAGTATAGGAAATAAAGAAAAGAATAAATTAAGAGGGAAAATTACTTGAGATAGGTAGCTTCTAGAAGATGAATCAAAATTTACAAGATAAAAAAACTTTTGAACAGAATAATAAATCTCAAAATTATACAGAATTAAGTCAAGTCAAAAACCATTACTCAGAGTTCTGGAAATATGAGCAAGATGATGTTGATACGATTAATAAGTTAGCAGAGAATTATTATAATCAAAAAAAATTTACATTAGCAATAGCTCTTTGTCACAAAGCATTAAAAAAACAAGCAAATTTTGCTCCAGTCTACAAAACTTTGGGAAACATCCTGCAAGCACAAAATAAAATAGATGCTGCTATTCGTGCTTATTCATTGGCAATAAAAATTAATCCGAATTTTAGTGAAGCTATTGTCAATTTGGCTAGTATGTTTTATAAAAAAGGGCAAATTGATGCAGCAATGATTAATTACAGAAAAGCAATTACAATAAAACCAGATTTAGCAGTAGCTTATTGGAATTTAGGCAAGGTTTTAGAACAAGAAGGCAGATTTGATGAGGCATTTTTTTTTCAAGAAAAAGCTTTAGAACTTCAGCCAAGTTTAGTTGATAAAACTCAAAATAATCATCAAGATAGTCATTTTAAAAAGTGGAATAATCTAGAAAGTAAAATAGGTAGTAGTGCATTGTAATGGTACTCTATTATAATTATTTTGGTCAAGGAAAAAGGGAGCAACCCTTGTGGTAGTGTTGTTCATCAAAATTTACAATTTCTCAGTTATAGCAATCCTAAATCATTATATAAATCACATACTTTCTTAAAAGATATCTTCAACTCCTGTTCCTTTTGCCTCATATCTCTTACCCTAGCTGCTCATTTATCTCAGTCTTCAGATACGACTACTATAGTAATTCGCCCATAGGTCGCGGCAAATCAAAAAGTAGATAAAAAAGTTAAAACTCTTACCTGTTGCCTGTTGTTTGTTGCCTAAAAAGCAGTAAAATTTTTGCCACAAATAAAATAGGATTGCTATATAGGACTACTAAATAGGTTTCCTTAGAAATTTGAAGGATTCATCATTGAATTACTCTAACCCTTTTTCTTTCTTTTTCCTTATTCCTTAGTTTTATGAAATCAGAAGAACAACAGCACCCTCAATATCATAAAGATAGACGAATAGTTAACACCCTATTAGCAGAAAAACATACTCCCTATAACTTAGCAGAATTAGCAAGATTAAAAATTCGTTATCAACATTTTCCTGGGGCGAAAGATATCCAGGAAGACTTAGAGAAAGTATTGGCAAAATGGGAACTAACAGAAGAAAAACTTTATGAAAAAACTCGTCAAATTCATCGTAAACGTCAGGCATATAAACAGAAAGATACTGACAAAGAAGATTGGCTTTAGGTCAATATTCAGCTATCAGCTTAGAATAGAGTTGTTGGGATTGGGAAAATTGAAAATGCTCAAAAGCCTACTCAATAAAATTTATAGTATTCTAGGACTTAAAATACTATAAATTTTGACTTTATAGCGGTTTTCAAATTGATGAACTACATCACCATAACCAAAACCTTGTAGGGACGTTGCATGCAACGTCCCCACTGTGGTCTACCAACATGAAAATTGCTGTATTTGGGTTTTAGCATTTTTGTGTGCTTAATTTCCAATAACTATAATAACTATATAGCAATCTTATAAGTGTTCGTGGCAAAAATCCTACTGGTTTTTAGGGAACAGGGAACAGAGAACAGAGAACAGAGAATAGGTAAGAGTTTTAAAAGTTTTATTTACTTTTTGATTTATCGCAACCTATGCGCGGACTACTATAGCACTACGCAAATAGAGTAGGGAATTTATAAATACTCATACTTATTTTTTCTATAAATATGAAATTTGCTGTCTATAGATAGTAACAAAACTAAATCTAGCTTGTTCCATAATTTCTCCTTTTTTCCATTGTTTAACGTCACTAAATTTCAGTTTTTGTTAAGCTAATATTTATCCATTTTTCTTAAAAAAATAACTTTTCTCAATGGATTCAATTTCATGATTTTCCCAAATTTTTTCTATCTCCTGAAAATCAACAATTCCTATAGAGAGATACTGTAAAACAACTATCAATTTCCCATAAACTTTTTATAGTCTGGGAGTAACCATTGAGGCAACTTAGTTACATCCTCAATTCGTAATTGTTCTGGACGACAATATAAAATCGCTGCTAGTAAATAATTTATAGCTTTCGGCGCTTCTATTCCTTGAGAAAGTTGGGTAGCTAACTCTTGTAAAAATGCCTGTTCACTTTCTATTAAAGATTGACTTTGAATACCACTATTGAGTAATACTTGATAACCTTTACCCATCTCACCTAAGTAAAAATTTTCTAGCTTTTGCTGTTCTAAATTTATCCAAAAATCAGCCATTTGTTTACGAAGTTGACGCAACTCTTTAACAAGAGATTCATCAGAGGGATCTATATAATAAAGATTCACACTACCTAATAATTGATTCAGAAACTTGGGGTGGGCAGAATCTAAATTCTCTGTCTTATTTTCTGTTAAAACTATATTCTTTTCAATTTGAGCTTCAGCAGCTTTTAGGGGTTTGCTTACCAAATCTCTACTAATAGAATCTTCTGACAAATAAGGTGGCTTAGTTTGAAAAGCTTTTTCCAACTGCTGTACAACTTCTCTGCTTTCAAATACCTGTTTATAATCATTAATTAACCACTGAGGTAAACGACTTTTAGCATCTCGGACTAACATTTTACCTGGTGGAAAATATAGCATCCCCCCTAAAAGTGCATTAATAGCTTTAGGATTAGTTAGACCCATACTTGTATCAGCTAATTCTTGGAGAAATTTCTCTTCTTCTTCCGTTTGAGGTTCATTTTGAATCCCACTTGATAATAAATTTACATATGCTTGTCGAACTTTACCTTGATAAATAATTTCTAATTTGTGAGGAGTTGTATCTAACCAAAAATTAGCTATTTGTTTACGAATTTGACGTAATTCTTCGATTAATGATTGGTCATTCGGGTCAATTTTGTAGAGGTTAACACAACCAACTAAACGATTGATAAATTCAGAAGTGAGAGAATTATTATCTTGAGATTCTATAGTTTTTGGTGCATGAATATTTTGCCATTTTTGGAATAATTCTTGGAACAATTTACCTATCTCTGCAGAATAACTACGACTGTCTAAAAATGCCGGGTTTTGCTGCATTTTTTCCTGAATTTCTTGCCGTTTTTGTTGTCGCCACTCGGAATTAGTTGCCAATTTTACCGCCAAATTAATATAACTCTCTTCTCCATCAGCAATAAGATCCTCTATATTAATTTCCCGCAACAAAGCGGACCCTTGCCTAAACCTTAAGGCATTTCCTTCCACAACAACTGGTGGTAGTCCTAGCATTAAGGGATCTAGTAGAGAAGTTGCCCCACCGTAAGGGAAAGAGTCTAAATAAATATCTGCTAACTCTAAACATTTTTTAATATCTGATTTGCTCGGTAGTGGTTTAATGACCACCAAGCGCTTACTATCAATATCATGTCGTTCTAAAGTACCTCGCATCTGTTGGATAAAAGATCCAACTGGATAAGAATTTGTCCAGTTGGGGTTAAAAGGATACAAAACTAAAATCGAATTGGGCACGGCACCGAGAATTTTTGCCCAAGTCTCCCGTATCTCAGGTATAATTTTGTAGAAATTGGCACCTGAAATAAAAATGGTAGTTTCGTTTGTTGCCCCCCAACTGGAACGGAGGGGTTGCACTACTGGAAGAGTTTCGGCGATGGGATCTTGGAAACATAGTCCCGAACCTTCTAGGTTGACCAATTTTTCTGTATAGTGTTCCTCGGTCATTTCCGTTGGGGCGGTTAATTTGCCAGAAATGTAATAGTCTATAGATGCCATCCCGGTAGTAGTGGGAGAATTAATGGATGTTACTTGAACTCTTGCTAGTCGATGAGTAGCTAGTAAGGTAGAATTTTTGATAGTAGCAGTAATATTAGAACCGAAGAACAAAATATCGAGATTGTCATCACGAATGGTTTGTACTTGATTTTTTAGTTCATTTGGTAGTTGCAGGAATTTATCAGCACGACTTTGGCAATATTGTTCTAAGGGGTGTCCGTTAGATTTTATTGCATAAAGAAATATCTCAAATTTACTCCGATCTAAATGTTCAAATACTGGGAGTAAAGAGTATGTTTCTGTTTGAGGAATATAGTGATCTTTGATAATTCCTAAGCGAATTTTTGAGCAGTTAAATTGATAAGGAGGCATAGTATAATTTAGCTCTAACCCACGTTTTTTTAGAGTAAATTCAATAATTTCTGCACGTTTGATGTAGAGATTTTTTAAATTTGGCCTAGTCGTAAAATATAGAGGTATCCAATTAGCATTTTCGACAAAAATCCTGGCGATCGCTTGCCATAATTCCGACTCTGAATTAATCGATATGTTATTATAAACATAACTCAACCACCCATTCATAAAATGATAGTAATTATCTGTTTCTCCTATTTCCTGGAAAACCTGAGGAGAAGCAAACATAAAATTTAAATAGTCCGTAGCAAACCATTTAGGAATAGGAGCTTTCTCATATTTAACTTCCAGTTGATATGCTCTTTGATAAAGCATACCTGCTAAAAGATACTTAATGTCTAAAGCTTCCTTAAATCCTTTAACAATATTAGCTTTTATTTGAGTGACAAATTTTTGCTCAGTTTCCGTTAAGCTTTCATCTGTAATACTGCTTCTTAATAAGGCTTTATGTATTTGAAAAAAATCTCCTAAATAAGCATTTTTTAGATTTTCTAAGGTATCTATACTTAACCAAAAATATGCAATTTTTTTTCTGATTTCCTGCAACTTAACTAAAGCAGATTTATCCAACCGGTTTTGTTTGTAAAACTCAATCTCTTTATTGATTTCTGCCAGAGAAGGTAATAAATTAGTTTCAACTTTATGTGCCGGTTTTTTTTGTTCTATTAACTGAGGTTCTAAAGATAGTATATGCTGACTTGTTGCCTGAATTAAAGAAGTTTCAGTCTCCGTT
Organism: Trichodesmium sp. MAG_R02; assembly: GCA_023356605.1. Lineage (GTDB taxonomy): Bacteria > Cyanobacteriota > Cyanobacteriia > Cyanobacteriales > Microcoleaceae > Trichodesmium. The sequence goes on from JAKQYE010000165.1 coordinate 9,347, forward strand.
TCTGCATTAATCAAAATAGAAACCAATAAATTAATTACCGAGGAAGACTTACTGCATTTAAGACCTTCGCGCATTTGAGCGATCGCTCCATTAGTATTACCTCTTTTCAACATCGAAGCAGCCATTTTCATTGCTTCAATTCCATAATGTTCCCTAGCTTGATTTGATAATTCAGCAGCCATATTTCTTGGTAAATAAGTTTGAGTAATTTCTATAGCTTTCCTCGCATTTTCTATATTACCTCCAGACTGCATTAAGCGGGAAGTTTCCGAAGAAGAATGTAAACGGAAACAGGCCAAAATTTCTGGTTCAAACCAAACAGGATAAAAAGCAGCTATTCGCTTCCAAATTTCCCAATCAGCAGCCGAAGCAGCTTGGGAACAAAAACCACCCAAATGTTCATAAACCTCACGTTTAACAACCATTCCCACAACCTGAATACGTTGTTCAACGGTAATCTTTTCTATAAATTTTTCTATAACACCAGGAGTGTCTCTTTCCAATACAGATAAATACTTTTTATGGTCATTTTCATCTATATAATAGTGACGACAAAATGCTGCTCCTAGTGTTGTATCTTTTTCTATTCCACGACGCAATTTTTCATAAAAACCAGGCAAAACAAAATTATCATCATGGAGTAGATGAACCCAATATCCTTTTGCTCGTTGTAGACAAATATTAAAAATAGGAGCTTGACCAATATCTTGTGGGAAATGCCGATAACAATTAATTCTTTCACCCCCTACTTTTCGGACAATAGCTTCTATTTCAGCTTGAATTTTATAATCAGGACAATCATTAACTACTTCAATCTGCATTTCCTCTGGAGGAAGAGCTTGTTGCAATACACTTTTTAGAGTTTGTTCTAAATATTTTACCTTTTTATAAGTAGGAATCATCACAGACCAAAATGGTCGATCTTTATTGTATGGCAATCGATTAATTTCTGGATACTCAATACCCATTTGGTTATTTTTTAGGGTAACTATTTGAGGTAGTTTTTCTACACCTACTTCTACTTTTTGTTCACGCCTTGCCGTTGCCCAAATCCAAGGTTTAGCAGATTTTAAAGAAACTAAATTAAACCCTGCTGCAATTAATAAATCTTTTAATTGTTCTTTAGTATAAGCATTGCCAGAAAAATAATATTGTTGATCTTTTGCTCCTTCTTCATCAAATTTTCCTAAACTTTCAGCACTATAATCATGTACTTGAATTCTAAAATATCCCCCCATTTTTAAGACCCGAAATATTTCACCCAAATAATTTTTGACAATAGAAATAGAACGGATGTGCTGAAAAACTATCGTCGAAAAAACAAAGTCATAATTTTCATCAGGCAACTGTTGTAAATCATAGCCATTATTAACATATACTTCTCCATTTTGTTTCCCATCGGCTAAATATTGCCGGGCAAACTGAATCATATTTTCAGAAATATCTACACCATCTACCCGTGCAAATTTTGCTCGTAAATACTTAATAAGACGACCAACACCACAGCCAATTTCTAATACTTTCCACTCTGGTTTAGTAGGGATACCTTCCAGAATTTGTGGCACCCAATTTTCTATTGACTTTTCCCAAGCTTGCTTTTTTTCTTCTGGGGAAAGTGTATCCATTCCTTTATAAGCTAACACCCGCCCAAACATAGCTTCATCTAGAGAATTTACATTCCAAAAATGGCGCTGCATTTCTAACTGCCCATGATTTATTTGAAATTTAATTTTCCCTAAATTTTTCCTGTCTTCCATAGTAGATAATCTCTTGACTTTAATCTGATTAAAAGTCTGAATAAATACGTCACTAATAATCTTAGCCATTTGAGACCAAGAAAACTTTTGAGCTTGTGCTAAACCAGCAGTAATTAATTTTTGCCGAACTTCAGATTTTTGCACTTCACCCAAAGCATTTACTAAGCTATTAATATCATTATCATTTATATATAAAGCTGCTGTTCCTGCCACTTCTGGGATTGAAGCATTTTTACAAGTAATAACCGGACAACCACAAGCCATTGCTTCTAAAATAGGCAGTCCAAAACCTTCATATTTTGAGGGATAAACTAAAGCGATCGCTCCCGAGTAAGCTGATTTTAATTCTTGGTCACTTAGTTGTAATAAATGGATTTCACTACCTGAGATATATTTACTTAATTCTGGCTTGAGTTTTCTATTTCCTCCTATACAAACAATATCAAATTCTGTGGATTTTTTTAATTTAGAAAAAGCTCGAAAGAATAAAATAGTATTTTTATAACCTAACCAACCTATTCTCTCACCCACTATTAAAAAGTATGGCTTATTAATGTGATATTTTGACTTAAAACTAGCAACTTCTTGAGGAGTTGTTCTGGAAAATTTAGCTTCAATTCCACAGGGAGCTACCCTGATATAATTTGCAGGTATTTGAGGAAAATATTTTACCAAATCCCGAGCTGTATTTTCTGAAATTGCAATATAAGAAATTGCCTGTCGAATACTACGATGTTTTTCTTGCCATGAAGGGTTATTAAGATTTTTGGCTAAAACTTCTGGAATCATATCATAAGCCATAAATATAGATGGCGTTAAGATAGGTGTTGTGTAATAAGTAGAAATGAAAATATCCGCACTTTCTTCATCACAGATGTTCTGCAACATTTGACGATCTGCATCTATTTTTCCGTAGTTATATCCAGGCACAGACCGATAGTTGATACCCTTAATTTTTGGTGCTGTTTGTGCTCTGTCAAGCACTAAAATATTCTTACGAAAACTATCTTTTGACCATACTTCTAACAAAGATTTCCAGACACGGGCGATACCTGTATTATTTAGTTGAAAAAATACACCATCTATAATAACTTTAAAATCCAATTGCTGCTGATTTTCGTGTTTTTTTTCTATAACTTTTTGATAGTCTAGTTGAGTTAAAGATTCTTTTCTTTTCTCGGGTTTATATCTAGATACCATAAATATTGTATGAAACTCGTGATTTGATAATCTTTTCTCTGTTAACAGATGCAAAAATTCTCCATCTGAATATAAGTTAAGTTTAAACTTTTGAGCAATTACAGATAATGCTTTTTTCGTGTATACAGAAATATGTTGACCTTCTTCCAGAGCATAATACCACCAATCCTTAGGACGAGGATTATTAGATGGTAATAGCTGTGTACTAAATAAAATATTTCTAGTGTGTTGCAGTATATTCTCAATTTCTGCCAGAGGATTTATGAAATGTTCAAATACTTCAAAAGCTGTAATTATTTCATATTTCTGCTGCTTATTTATTTCTCCTTCCCATCCTTGATAAAAAATATTTTGGCAATACTTATCATATCCATAAAAATCTAATCCTAAGTCACGCATCATGCGGACAAATAAACCATATCCACAACCATAATCTAGGAATTCACCATTGGTATTAAAGAAATTAAGAATTAAGTTTTCTGTAATCATAGAAAAGTTTTGATTTCTAGATACCAGACCTACATCACTACTAGCAATTGCTTCTTTATAAGCTTCAGCTAACCAATAAGGATTTTCCGTTTGTACAAACCCACAATTAGAACATTGAAAATATTCAACATTATATTTATTTAAAACCTTAGCGTTATCAAATTTACAAGATATTGAACCACAAACTTTGCAATGAACATTTTGGAGCTGCAAACTACCACTAAACATTGTTTTTTCTGTAAATTCGTCAGCTTCAATATTTTGGATAATAGACGGAGGATGATTCAGAGGAAAAATCATTTCTTCTGTAGACATATTAGCAAACTTACTATTTACATCTTTAGTATGAGTAGCTGTTGGACTAAAACCAATATTAGAAACTAAATTAACCTTGGGTAAAATAATTAAACTATGATGATTCCAACAGGCAAATAGCCAAGCATAATCCCAAGTATTAAACCCTTGATAATTATTCTGAAAAATCTTTGACCAATATTGAACTGCGTGACTATCTTGCAGAATATTTTCTAACCACTTACTATCTCTAAGTTTCGGCCATAGCTGCATCTGATTATCATAATTTTTCCATGCTCTTCGCCAAGTTGCCCAACCCCAACAATGGAGATAGCGAGAGAAATAATAACTATATTCTATTGGATTGTATCCAAACTGAAAATTATCTCCAGATATAGCCATTACTTTATTATTATCTTGATATATATCTAATAACTCCTGACAAAATCGAAAAAAGGTTAGATGAGGTACACAGTCATCCTCCAAAATAATCGCTGATTCTACTAAACTAAAAGCCCAATTTAATCCACTATAAATACGCTCTCTACAACCTAAATTAACCTCAGCATAATTAGTTAAAACTTCACATTTCCAATCAACCAGATCAACTATCTTTCTTGCTGCTATACATTTCTCAACTTCTCCTGGTTTATCGGGGCGAGGAGCATCAGCTATTACAAGTAATTGAGGGGGCTTTACTTGGCGAATTCTCTGAAATACTTTTTCTGTTGTATCTGGTCGATTAAATATAATTATAACTACAGGAGTTGTTAATTTAAATTGAGTCATTTTTAGTCTTATTTCACCCTCAAATATTATGTATAATCCGATTATATTATACGGTATATATTTATAATTCCATAATTACTTCAATATTTAATCTCCCCACCTCCCTACTTCCCCATCTCCTCCAATTATATAATAAGTATTTAACGGGATTTGATATTAGTAGCTTTATATAAGATATCTTGATAAGACCGCTCCGGTAGAGTCTGATTTATAGAATCAGATAGTACTGCAATAGGTTCATATAACGGTTTTAAATAGGAAGTAATCCGTAAAAATCTAACCTTTTAAATTTTCTTTCTTGGAGAAACTCCAGGGACGTATCACTTTCTTCTCGATCCGAATTATCAAAAATTATCAAGCCATTTGCTGTTAATTTCCGATAACACAACTCAGCACAACGTCCCCTATTAATTCCATCAATTACAATTATATCAAAATAA
>JAKQYE010000166.1 GCA_023356605.1 Trichodesmium sp. MAG_R02
CATCTACCAAAGCGGACAAACCACCCTTAGTAACAATGTCAAAGTATTTCCTAAATTCTTCTGGTGAACTTAAGCCCCGACCCAAGAAGTGACGAGTTGCTAGTTCCACTACACGACTATTAACAAATCCTTCATAGAACTGTTTTCGGTATAGAGGAGATTTGCCCAAACGACGAATAAACTCTTTCATTAAGATTTCGCCGTTTTTGACCTGAGATTCTAGATAAGAAATATTCAGGCTATAAGCTCGGAAAATGTCGCGTTCAAATATCTGTCGATAAGCAGCCTTAACAACATCTTGTTTTTCAAAGTTAGACAGACCAGGCTTCATCACAAATTTTTGTCGCTTTTGGGCAGCATTAAAGTAAATTTGTGGTAACTCCAGCCCTTGCTGATCTGAACTTTGACCCTGGCGTTGTTTATTAGAAGGTTTTGAGCCACGAAACTCAGTCAAAACTACATCAAAGTATTGGGTAACTATTTTCTTTGCTTCTTGGTCTTCAAAATATTTAATTGAAGCTTGTCGCATCTGTTGAATAGCCACTATAGTAGCTGCAGTGGAACAAGCATTTTCAATAATTTCTCTTAAACCACGGACATTCACTGAAAGAATGTTAGGGTCCCCAGCCACAATAGCATAAGTAATATACCGCAAGAACCAGGATAAGTCCCGCAAGGACTTAGTCATATTAGCTGGGCCATACTTAGACACAGAAATTGGTCGGAAGCCAGCAGGTATAGGCCCGGCATCCCCGGAAGCGAAATTAGTGAACAGGTTGCGTAAACCTTGAAATAGATTAATTCCACCTTTGTTTTCTACATAAGTAGTATCACCTAGTTTGGCGACTGGAGAAACTGAGGTGGCTCTAGAGCTAACACCACTCATGGCCATTTCTGGTACATTTGGCCTTTCCAAGAAGGTCATAGGAGAACCACCAGTAAAAATAGTGTTAGCAGCAACAGAAACAATTCTTTCTGAATTATTAGTCAGTATCTGAGCAATTTCTAGACGTTGGGCTCCAGAAGTAAAAAATGTTGCTAGTTCCTGTAGTTCACCTTTTCCCAGAAAGCGATCTTGTTGTTCCGCTTGAGAAATAGTTGATGCAGGTACGGTTTTATATAGTTGTGGACGTGCAACTGAACTTCCACCACTTGCTTTGACAGTCATTTAATTTTTGTCGCTCCCTATTTTAAGTTTTGACAGCTTTTATTTAGACTATTTGGCTTTAATTTTTATGACATTTTAAGCAACCTTTCCTTATATAAAAGCATAGTTTTCAAGAGATTTACCTGAAGATATTTTATGCCATAAAAGCCGATGTTAAAACCAAATCAATAATTGACCATTTTTTTGGTTTTAATACTTTAACAGAAGATATGATTGATAATCTAGCTCCTGTAATATTTTATAGTTTATGGATTATTTAGGGAATTTTATGTGCCTCAATATGGACAAAATTTACCACAATTTCCTTTGAATAAAACCATATTTACTAAAATTAAACAGTTCAAAGACTGTAGGCTGAAACCAATTTTTTTAGTTTGATTTTTTCTGTATTAGCATCATAAACTTATATTTTTTTGTAATTAGTATTATGCTCAAAGATTTTTCACAACTAAATTTGATTTTAGATTTAGGCATTGCCTCACCTAAAATTCCTCATTAATTAGTATCATTCCTTTGCTATTAAACTTATATTTTTGTAATAGCAATTTGATATAAATATTGAGGCCAAAAAAAGTAGGTGTTTTGGCTATTTTAACTTTCTAGCTTTTTCTTATCTGTTAACCCACCCCCATCCCTTCAGTGGAAGGGGAAAAAGAGGGTTTGCTGGAGGGAATATGGGTTGTTTATATCCTCCCCGGCCTCAAGGCACGAGGACTCCTACCGAGCCTCAGCCCCTCGGCGGGTTGACATCTCACAAGCTGCTGCTACTTTGGCAGTAGTCTTATGCTGGCCGAGCAGTCCGTTTTTTTGTCTGGTGTATGCCCACCCGCGACTAATATATTTCTTGCTGCATTATTGAAAAAATTAACGAAAAATTCCCCTCCCTATAAGAGTGAGGCTTTAGACCCAATTTTTTGGTAAAATTTTTTGAGCTAACTACCTGCTTTTGTTAGAAAAGCCCTACTAGGGTATTATTTTATAGATTTATGGTCTTTTATCTTAGAAAAAATAATAAATTTTGTTAAGTAACTGTTGATGATTAGGGGGGTTTTATTGACATCCTCCCCGGTTGTTAGACACTGGGAAACAACCGAGCCTTAGCCCCTCGGCGGATTGACATCTCACAGGCTACTGCTAAAGTAGCAGTAGTCTTACGGTGGCCGACCTGTCCGTTTTTTGTCTGGTGTATTCCCACCCGCGGCTAATATATTTCTTGCTGCATTTTCGTCTCTATCATGTTTAGCCCCACAATGTACGACATTCCCAGCATATCCTGATAAATCTAATTTTCCACCTTTAAATCCACAACATGAGAGGGAGGTTGCATGCAACGTCCGTACGATGTGAGTTCCCAACAGCTAATTACTCTTAGAGCGCCACCGTATTTTTTTTGCAAATCTATTCTAAACATGTCCTGAATTTTCTGGTGCCGTTTTTCATAAAATACCTCTCAATAATTTCCGATTCTTAACTATTCCAGAAACTTGTCTAACCTCTAACACAAATGCTTGGTTTTCACAGACATTTCAGTAGATAATTTGTGTAGAAAATCTCTCCTTGTATCTTTTAGTTTGGTATCTAGCTTTTTCATATCTTTTAGAACCGTTAGTTTTTTTAGGTAATGACTTACTTAGTTTTGAGTACTTCGAGCATTTGTTTCTTTAGTGGTTTTGGTTTATCAATTTTTTTACCATGTAGGCACGTTCCATGGAACGTCCCTAGAGCTCGCTTTAGTTTTAATTCCTCAATCTATACCTACTGAATTATCAGTTTTAGGCAATACTTCGGGCCAAACTTACTACTACAAAACTTAGGAAATATCCATTAGCTGAATCTTTGATTAGGTGTTACTGATGATGAAATAGGGGTTAGTTCCCTTGACTACAAAATTTTCATCTTTCCTATTTTAGCTTATAAGGCCATTAGCTGACCAACTTTAAATCCACCCTTTGTAAATCTAGCTGTTGGCTTTGACTTTCTGCTCCTAAATTTAGAAGGAACAGGAGTTGAAGCTATTTTTTTAAGACTTCATCGGCATTTGACAAATGATTTAGGATTGCTATTACAACTGAAATATATATAGCTTTTGCTAGTTTAACTTGTTACTTTTTTTACTATTACAAGAAATACAAAGAAGTTGCAGATTATCCCAAGTTGTTAAACCACCTTTGCTGAAAGGGTGAATATGGTCACCCCTAAGCTCTTTAAAACCCTTAGAACCTCGAAATAACCTTTGGCAAATCGGACAAACATACCCTTCTAATTCTGAATTAAAATTTAATCTGAAATAAGCTTCTTTCCAACTAATAGGAAATTTTCTTGCCTTGGGATTACATGGCTGTAAACCTTCATAAATTTCTGTCATAAAAATTCTACTTTTTAAAAATATTTCTGACAATTTCAACTGTAGCATCGCACTGTTTAAATTGCCCGCTTTTTCCACTCCATAGCCCCTTTGGTTCTGGATAATTATCACCATCTAATAATTCTTTACCAACCTTTCTAGAACTTCTAATAAAATTTCCGGTAACATTCCATTGTTCGTCAGATAATTCTGTTGGTGATATATCTAACTCAACTGCTCCAGCAATAAACAAAGCTAACTGTTTATATTTATTAACGCTAATTCCTGGTAATTTTCTAGTTAAAATCATCTCTATCCATTTCGCAAATTCTCTAAAGTAGTGATTTTGAATTGTATGGAAAGATGAAACTAATGATATTTCATTTTGATTTAAGTCTTGATGTTTAAGTTGTGCGCAGTAAATATCTAAAGCATTCTCTGTTGACCCTCCAAATCTAATTTTAAGATGAGCTGGATTCTCCAATAAATCTTTAAGCTTTTGTCTATCAAGACAAACTAGATACCATAAAAACATCAAAGAAGGTGCTTGACCTTTGGATATCTTTTGTCCTTTCCACCATTCGTACCAGCTTTCTCTAGCATCTGTACAATTATCCCAAGGGTTAGATAGCCCTTTTTTTTCAGCTATTTCAACCATTCTTTGAAATGGCTTCTTATGATCTTCATCATCTTCACTATCCTCATCATTTAAAGTAGTAGTATTTTTGTGAATACCTACTAATCTAATCAAAGTAACTGATTTTGATTCACTATAGTAAGCTAACCTAATATCTTGACCAGAAAGAGGTGTACCACCTTCATTTATTCTTCTGAATATTTCCAGTTTTGTTTCTAGTTTTAAGTCTTTAGGAAGATAAATAATGGTCAGAGGATAACTTAAGAATATTCTTTGTAGTTTTTTATCTAAATCCTTAATTTTTTTACCACTGTATAAGATTGATTGAGGTGCTATATAAGAAACCTTATCATTAGCACTCATAGTTAAATCATTTTTATAAAATTTCCAGATAGTGCTAAGACGTTGTTGACCATCGACTACCTCATCATTCAAGTCTTCGCCTTCACAAAAAAAGAAAGCTGGTATGGTGAGATTGTTTAGTAAAGATTCTATAAATAGAGATTGTTTACGATAATCCCATTGTTCAGAGTCTCTTTGATAATCAGGAATATATACCTCTTTATCATCCAATTTCCCCACAATAGTTCTTATACTTTCATTTTGAGCTTTTGTCGTGTCTTGTACTAGAGGCGAGAAAGAATTTGTCATGTTACCTATAGCTTGATATTAAGAATTGAGGCAATTATTGCATCTTTGTAATAATATTTTTCCAGACTAACACAGCAACATTAATAATAACTTGCCAATTTATCTATTTAAAGAATTACAAATATAGCACTATAATTTTTAGCAAATATATTTAGTAACTATTAAACCCAAAACAAGATGAAAGATAGAGTTGATATTATTTCTGCTGTTGAGGGACTCTATGATACTTTCCCATTTCCTCCAGACCCTTTGATAGATGAAGCACCTCCTGGATACAACTGGCGCTGGAGTTGGCCAGTAGCTTATAGTTTTTGCACTGGTCAAAAACCGGAAAAACAAGATATTAGAATTTTAGATGCAGGTTGTGGGACAGGTTCTAGTACAGACTATTTGGTTCACCTTAACCCTGAAGCTTCTGTAGTTGGAATTGATTTGAGTAGTGGTGCTTTGGGGGTAGCAAAGGAAAGGTGTAGTCGTTCAGGAGCTTCCCGGGTCGAATTTCATCATCTCAGCATATATGATATGGACAAATTAGAGGGAGAGTTTGACTTTATTAATTGTGTAGGGGTACTGCACCATTTACCAGATCCAATTCGAGGTATCCACAATCTAGCTCAGAAGTTGTCTCCTGGCGGGGTTATGCATATTTTTGTTTATGCAGAGTTGGGACGCTGGGAAATTAAACTCATGCAGCAGGCGATCGCTATTCTTCAGGGCAATGAACCAGGCAACTACAAAAATGGGGTCAAAATCGGACGTCAACTTTTTACTTCCCTACCAGAGAATAACCGTCTTGTCAAGTATGAACAGGAAAGATGGTCCTTTGAAAATCAAAAAGATGAGTGTTTTGCCGATATGTATGTCCATCCCCAGGAGATTGACTATAATATTGATACCCTGTTTGAGTTAATAGAAGCATCTGGTTTAGAGTTTCTGGGATTTTCCAATTGGGAATACTGGGACATAAAACGACTTCTAGGAAAATCTCCGGAATTGATAGAAAGAACAATTGATTTAAATTATCAGCAACGTTGTCGTTTGATTGAGTTATTAGACCCTCAAATTAGTCATTACGAGTTTTTCTTAGGAAGACCACCTCTACAGAAAGTTGATTGGTCTGATGATGAGTTTCTCAAGACAGCAATACCTGAATTAAGTCCTTGTCTCCAGGGATGGCCTAGTGAAAATATATTTGATGGAGACTATAGATTGGTAAATTTGTCAACTCAAGAATATGAATTTATGGAAGCTTGTGCTCAAAGGGCCAGCAGCAAATCTAAAACTACAGTAGGAGAAATATTAACCAATGTATCAGTAGAACTAAAAACTGTGCGATCGCTTCAATCCCGACTTTTAGTTTTACTAACTCCTAACTCCGGTTATAGCTGAATTGTTGACATCTGCTAACTAGGGCTTGCTGAAAAAGTATTTTTAAGGAAATAGATAGGGACATTGCACAAGAGCGTCTCTAGGGAGGAAAAGGGAATTTACCCAGGTAGAGTGCGGGTCTTCAAGTATAGTCATTTTAATAAAGAATTGAGACAAGTATTTCTTGCTATAACTCGCGTTTGGTGCAGAAAAAGTTTTCCATTCCTATTTGAAATAACTATAACGTTGAGATAAGTTAACTCCCCCTCAACCCCTAGGGCTGTTTCAAAGTCCGACTCAAATTCCCTTTGTGAGTATATAGCCAGCAGCCCAGGGTAGGAGGATACCTCAGATTTTTCAGGAGAAAAAACCCTTCCTCCACTACCCCACCATCCCATGGATATAGAAATTTCTGAAAGAATGAATTCCCCCTGTCTTTATCTCTCCTATATATATATATATATATATATGTATGGAACTCCTAAAACCAAATTTTGACAAGGAATATAGGGAGGCTTGGGACAAGAAGGAGCCGTCTCCCTTGCTTGAAGCAGGAATTGAACAGCAAGCCTGTCTAGGTTTGTATAGGTTTCATGAAGCAGAATAATTACCAAATTACGTCTGGTAGACAAAAACGTGTTTTTCAATACATTTACTATTCCAATATCAGGATTTAATGAAGTTTTCATAGGTTCTCTGTTTTGTCAAGTATTACCTTAAGAAAGATGTGGCTAATGGATACTTAACTGTCTCAAGGGTGGGAAAAGTGAGTAATAACAAGTGCCCATCCCCCCTGAATTCCCAAGGGTGGGGGAAGTCAGTAGAAACAAGTGGCCATACCCTCTGATTTTTAAGTGTGACTTAATTTGAGAGGTCAGAGAATGTTGTGAACCCTCTGATAACTACTATAGATTTATCCTAAATCTCAACCCCCGGTTACTCTCTGGCAATTCCCGACTCTTGGGTTATAACTTATAACTCCTGACTTATAAATATCTATTAGGTATGCTTGCTCAAACGTGGTATGATGACTATTGGCATATAAAAAAAGCCTACCACTTGTGATAAGTATCTAAATTTTTTGTGAATACATCTGATACATCACCAGAATTAGTAACTGTTGAAAGTAATACTTCAGAAGTTGGTACTGTACCGGCAGAACCAGATCCTTCAATGCAAGAGTATTACAAACTCAAAGACGAATTGTATGTAATCACCTTGACAATTACAGGTATAATATTTATCTCTGTCTGGGTTTTTTACTCCTTAAACATAGCTCTAAATTACTTGATAGGAGCAACTACAAGTGTGGTTTACTTAAGAATGTTGGCTAAAGATGTTGAACGTATTGGCAGAGAAAAAGGAAGTCTGAGTAAAACAAGACTAGCTCTATTTGTGGGGTTAATTATAATAGCAACTCAATTAAATGAGCTAAAAATTATGCCGATTTTCTTAGGATTTCTGACTTACAAAGCAGCCTTAATAATATATGTACTGCGAACATCACTTATGCCTAACTCATAGTCATAGGTATATTACTCCACACTTTGATATAAATCGGGAAGCCTGAGAACCAAAATGCTAGATGTTTTAAACACTATTAACTTTTTACCTTTGGCTGAGTTGGAAGTTGGCCAGCATTTTTACTGGGAGCTAGGTAGTTTCAAAATACATGGGCAAATTCTACTTACATCCTGGTTTGTGATTGCCGTAATACTTTTGGCTGCTTTTGTATCTTCACGGAATGTGCAGCAAATTCCTAAGGGCATACAAAATTTCATGGAGTTTGTCCTGGAGTTTGTCCGTAGTCTAACAAAAGACCAGATAGGTGAAAAGGATTATCGTCCTTGGGTACCATTTGTTGGTACGTTGTTCTTGTTTATATTTGTGTCAAATTGGTCAGGAGCGTTAGTCCCTTGGAAAGTAATAGAACTACCCTCAGGAGAACTAGCGGCCCCCACAAGTGACATTAATACGACAGTGGCATTGGCACTACTGACTTCCGTAGCATATTTTTATGCCGGTATCAGCAAAAAAGGCTTAGGATATTTTGCAGGCTATGCCGAACCAGTACCTTTTATGGTCCCATTTAAAATCATAGAAGATTTTACCAAGCCTCTATCCCTAAGCTTCCGTTTATTTGGTAATATTCTCGCTGATGAATTGGTAGTAGGAGTACTAGTCATACTGGTCCCTCTATTTATACCCCTACCATTGATGGTTTTGGGTCTATTTTTAAGTGCCATTCAGGCACTAATTTTTGCTACTCTGGCTGCTAACTATATAGGGGAAGCCTTAGAAGAACACGGCGCGGAAGATCACGACTAAGAGAAGAAGTAGGTAGTATAAAAAAAACTTGCTCAAAAAAAACTCAAAATCTGTTATTCTAAGCTATTAGTGGGATAAACCGAGGAGTTAAGGCTCGGTAAAAATCTCCGCGCCAGACAGCCGGGGAAAATGTAAATATTGTTGTAGTTGATTGCACTACAGTGTAGTCAATATATTTCTAATCGTCAAGTTCGTACTTTAGGTTAAACAAAGGAAAGAAAATTATTATGGATCCATTGATTGCTGCTGCTTCCGTTGTTGCTGCTGCTTTAGCTGTAGGTTTAGGTGCTATTGGTCCTGGAATTGGTCAAGGAAATGCAGCAGGTCAAGCTGTAGAAGGTATTGCGCGTCAACCAGAAGCAGAAGGAAAAATTCGAGGCACATTACTGTTGAGCTTGGCATTTATGGAAGCTTTAACAATTTACGGTTTGGTGGTATCACTAGTGTTGCTATTTGCTAACCCCTTTGCGTAAAAACCCTGATTGAGAGAAAGTAGGGATTTTAGATTTTTAATTTTGGAGATTAAAAATCTAAAATCTTTAAATCAAAAACTATGGGAGCCACCAAAGATTAGAGAAAATGATCAACTTAACAATTTTACTAGCTGTTGAAGAGGTAGCAGAAAAGGGTGGTTTGTTTGACATTAACGCAACTCTGCCCTTAATGGCAATTCAGTTTCTACTTCTGGCTTTTGTCTTGGACAAAATTTTTTATAAACCTCTAGGTAAAGCTATAGATTCTCGTGCAGATTATATTCGCGATAATCAACTAAAAGCAGAAGAACGTTTGGCCAAGGCCAAACAATTAGCTGCACAATATGAGCAGGAGTTTGCAGAAACCCGTCAAAAATCTCAGGTCGTTATTGTTTCAGCTCAAGTAGAAGCTCAGAAAATAGCAGCTACAAAAGTTGCAGCAGCTCAACAAGAAGCACAAACGAAAAGAGAACAAGCAGCTCAAGAAATAGAACAGCAAAAGCAAGTAGCTTTGGAAGAATTGGAACAGCAGGTGGACTCTCTGAGTCGCCAGATTATAGAAAAACTATTGGGACCAGAATTGGTCAGATAGCCAAAAAAAATCCAGGTTGAAAAGTTGAGCTACTGATAACTGAGCTCAATATCCAACAAGATAATTAAAGGCTAACTATCACAGAATATCATGTTAAATGTTTTATGGCTAGCGACAGAAGCTAGTGCAGAGGAAGGTTTTGGTCTAAACCTGGATCTTTTAGATACAAACCTGATCAATTTAGGAATTCTAATTGCAGTTTTGCTGTATTTCGCCCCGGGCTTTATCGGGAAAATCCTGAGTGAAAGACGGGAGACTATTGAACAGGCAATCAAGGAGGCAGAACAGCGCCAACAAGATGCAGCAGCATCATTGGCGGAGCAACAACAAAATTTGACCCAAGCTCAAGCAGAGGCAGAAAAAATTCTAGCTGTTGCTGAAACAAGGGCCCAGGAAGTTAAACGAAAAATTGAACTTCAGGTTGAACAGGATATTGAGCGGATGAAGGCTACTGCTAACCAAGAAATGGATTCTCAAAGAGATAAGGCAATTGCCCAATTGCGCTCAATTGTAGCATCTAGAGCATTGGCAAAAGTAGAATCTCGACTCAAAGAAACTTTAGATGAAAATGCCCAGCAACAGTTAATAGATAGCAGTATAGGGCGATTAGGGGGTCAATTATGAGTGTGATTGCTGGTGAAATTGTAGAACCTTATGCAGCAGCTCTGATGTCCTTGGCTAAATCAAAAAATTTGACCGATAAATTTGCTGAAGATGTGCGTGGCCTGATTAGTCTGATGAGTGAATCCCCAGAATTGAAGCAATTTATGGGAAATCCAGTTATTAAGGCAGAGGATAAAAAGGCAGTGGTACAACGCATGGTGGGACAACAGGTTGATCCCTTTATGCGTAATTTTTTGATGCTACTAATTGATAGAGGTCGGATTATTTTTCTAGAACAAATAGGGAAACAATATCTAGCACTATTGCGGGAACTTAATCAAACGGTTTTAGCAGAAGTGACCTCGACAGTAGAATTAAATGAAGGCCAAAAAAATACAATCCGCGAACGAGTCAAATCAATGATTGGTGCAAGGGAAGTAGAAATTGAGACCAAAATCGACTCAAGCATACTGGGAGGTGTCATTATTAAAATAGGTTCTCAGATAATTGATTCTAGTCTGCGAGGACAACTGCGTCGAATTGGCGTGAGCCTTAAACAAGCATACTAGAGCTCATAATTTCAACCCCCTTGAGGTGCTAAGGGGACAAGTCAGTAGGGTGTCAATAGCTATTTGCTAGTACATTCTTGTTGTGACTATATTTGAGTGGAGAGAGAATGTCCATAGCTCCCTGGCAACTGCTATATAATACCCGATAAAATATTGTAAAAAGCTTGACAACAGAAAAATAAAATGGTATCAATCAGACCTGACGAAATTAGCCAAATTATTCGCGACCAGATAGAACAGTATGAGCAAGATGTAAAGGTATCTAATGTTGGTACTGTTCTTCAAGTGGGTGATGGTATTGCCCGTATTTATGGGCTAGACAAAGTAATGGCTGGAGAACTGGTAGAGTTCGTAGATGGTACTGTAGGTATTGCCCAAAACCTAGAAGAGGACAACGTAGGTGCAGTGTTAATGGGTGAAGGTAGAGAAATTCAAGAAGGCTCTGCTGTAACCGCTACAGGTAGAATTGCCCAGGTACCAGTAGGAGAGGGGTTGATTGGCCGGGTGGTTGATGGCCTTGGTCGTCCCTGTGACGGTAAAGGAGATATTCAAACTACGGACAGTCGTTTATTGGAATCACCAGCTCCAGGGATTATTGATCGCCGTTCTGTTTATGAACCCATGCAAACAGGTATTACTGCCATTGACTCTATGATTCCTATTGGTAGAGGTCAACGGGAACTGATTATCGGCGATAGACAAACGGGTAAAACGGCGATCGCTATTGATACTATTATTAACCAAAAAGATGAAGATGTTATCTGTGTATATGTTGCTATTGGTCAAAAAGCTTCCACAGTAGCTCAGGTGGTGGGTACTCTGGAAGAAAAAGGTGCAATGGGTTATACGGTGATAGTAGCAGCTAATGCTAGTGACCCCGCAACTCTACAATACTTAGCTCCTTATACTGGTGCCACTATTGCTGAATACTTCATGTACAAAGGTAAGGCGACTTTGGTAATCTATGATGACCTTTCCAAGCAAGCTCAAGCTTATCGTCAAGTATCTTTACTACTACGTCGCCCACCAGGTCGCGAAGCATATCCAGGAGATGTATTTTATCTCCACTCCCGTCTTCTAGAAAGGGCTGCTAAACTTAGTGATAAACTTGGTGGAGGTAGTATGACTGCTCTACCAATTATTGAAACTCAAGCAGGTGACGTTTCAGCTTATATTCCAACTAATGTAATTTCTATTACTGATGGTCAAATATTCCTATCTAGTGACCTATTTAACGCTGGTTTCCGCCCGGCGGTGAATGCTGGTATTTCTGTGTCTAGGGTTGGTTCTGCGGCTCAAACTAAGGCTATCAAAAAAGTTGCTGGTAAGATTAAGTTGGAGCTAGCTCAGTTTGCTGAATTAGAGGCGTTTTCTCAGTTTGCTTCTGACTTGGATAAAGCTACTCAGAACCAACTGGCACGGGGTCAGCGCTTGCGGGAGATTTTGAAGCAATCTCAAAACTCACCTCGCCCACTTTCTGACCAGGTAGCGGTAATTTATTCTGGTATTAACGGTTACTTAGATGATATTCTTCTGGAGAAAGTGACTAAGTTTATTGCTGGTTTACTAGATTACTTAAATAGTACTAAGCCTAAGTTTGGTGAGATTATCAAACAGGAAAAGGTACTCACTGATGAAGCACAAGCTATCTTAAAAGAGGGTATTACTGAGTATAAGAAGACCTTCTTGGTATCAACTTAGTATATTAGTTGCTTCTATATTTCAATGGTTAGTGGTTAGTTGTTGATGATCAACAACAATTAACTACTGATTATTAGGGGAGTTAAGCACCCAAGCCAGAAACTGGTTATTCAAGTTTTGGAATATGTGGCTCGGAAACAGGGAAAGGGAGTTATCAAGGTAGGCCTTAAAGGGTTCTCTAAATGGAGTTCTTAAGGTTGATCTAAAGCTGATCGTAACCCTTGTATTCAGGGCCAGTGACTGTTGGCTATAATCTATGATAACTGCCGTGATCAGACGGGGTTTTCAAGGGTTATCTGTGGTTTTGGCTGCGAGTGAGACTTGAATGCAGGGTTAAGTTTGGCTATAGCGGTTAGTGAGAGCTACCTTACCTATAGGTTAATGACCGTGTGTGCTAAGGGGGCTAGATAACTCTGAGGTGCTTGAGTGAAGCAGGAATAGAACTGATTATTTAGAGAATATCAGTTTCAGGCCTGATTTTGACAGTGAAGCATTATGTCAAGTAGTGTTAAATATAATTGATTGATAAGAAAAAGTCAAGGATTTTCCTTCTTTTTTCTTTTTTTTTCCTTCTTCCTTTTTCAAAAACAATGGCTAATTCAAAACTTATTCGAGATCGCATCAAGTCGGTCAAAAACACGAAAAAAATTACGGAAGCAATGCGTCTAGTGGCAGCAGCTAAGGTGCGTCGTGCCCAAGAACAAGTAATTTGCACAAGACCTTTTGCTGACCGCCTTGCTCAAGTTTTATATGGGTTGGCTGAACGTTTACAATTTGAAAGTGTAGACTTACCCCTACTCCAACAAAGAGAAGTTAAAACAGTCGCCCTATTAGTAATTTCTGGAAATCGTGGTCTGTGTGGTAGTTATAATACTAATGTTATTAAACGTGGGGAAATTAGGGCTAGTGAACTGAAAAAACAAGGAATTGATTGCAAGTATATGTTAATTGGACGCAAATCTATTCAATATTTTCAACGTAGAGAAGCTCCAATTTTAAAAACTTATGATAACCCTGAAAAAATCCCGACAGCAGATGATGCTTCAGGGGTTGCTGATGAAATTCTGACAGGTTTTTTGGCAGGTTCAATAGATAGGGTGGAGTTAGTTTTTACTAAGTTTATCTCACTGATTAGCTCTAAACCTGTAATTCAAACTTTGTTACCTCTAGACCCTCAGGGTTTGGAAGTTAAGGATGATGAAATATTCCGTTTAACTACTAGTGGTGGTGATTTTGAGGTGTCGCGAGAAGCTGTTTCTAGACCTGTTAAGAGTTTCCCCCGCGACATGATTTTTGAGCAAGATCCAATTCAAATTTTAGATGCTTTGTTGCCATTATTTTTAACTAATCAGTTATTGAGAGCGTGGCAAGAATCATCTGCTAGCGAGTTAGCATCTCGGATGACTGCAATGAGTAATGCTAGTGATAATGCTAGTGAATTAGCTGGTACATTAACTCTGGCTTATAATAAGGCTCGGCAAGCTGCTATTACTCAAGAAATTCTTGAGGTTGTAGGTGGTGCTAATGCTCTGTAGCTATGAATGATATTATCATATTGGTTAGGGCTTGTTGATTAAATATCAATGCTTTAAAATCTAAAGGTTTCAGCATTTTTAGGGTCGAAAAAAGTGTCTAGTTTTCGATCCTGAGAGCTCAAAAAGTTGGTATTTTGGGCTGATAACTGTAGAAAAATCAAGGGTTTGTAACTGTTGGCTAAAATCTGAGATTATCTCTTAAAATCTGGGATTATCTGTTTTATGATACTAGGATTCAAAACTGAATTACACCCCACAAACCAGCAAAAAACGCTGCTGGCTAAACATGCAGGTGTAGCGCGTCATGCTTACAATTGGGGATTATGGTTAA
>JAKQYE010000167.1 GCA_023356605.1 Trichodesmium sp. MAG_R02
TAGAGTTTTTACCCTCGAGTTGTCAAAAATATTATCTGGGAAACAATAATAAGAAGCGATAGACTTCCAATCCGCTTCGCGATAGACTTCCAGTCCGCTTCGCGAACGCACTACTTGAAAAACTAAAAAAATAATTTATGCGAACAACAGAAATATAGTTCCTCCTGTATGTTCTGCTGCCAAAAGAAATCCCTGGTTTGCCCAAAATATTCATGCCACTAATTTTTTGTGTTCTATAGAATCAGGACTTACGCAACGGCACTAATTGTAGTGGCAATCTCTTGAGAAAGACGAATTTATACACCATATATAGCGGTACTGCGTAAGCCCTGAGAATTAATTTGTTTAATTTGTTGACTCAAAATAGTAATGATAATTCATGTATCTTTCTGTACTACATGCGGGAAGTGCGGAATGTGGGATCAAAATATCTAACCGATCAATTGAAATATCCTTCAATTAAAATGAAAGTTATTTGACTTGAAAAACTAAAGGTTTTTTGAGTCAAAATAGTTAGGCGATTGCTAACGCAAAGCTCCGCTAACGCACATGACTATAGTGAAGTTCGTCGAAATTGTCATGCGCTATATATAGTGTCTTTGCGTAAGTCCTGATAAACAATAGAATAAACTCAGTGTAGTTCCTCTTTGTTTTCGGTTACCAACGCACCTGCATTGTATTGCATTTCTTAGATCTGTTGACTAATAATCAACAGAGGGAAAGAGAAATTTCAACATCTTCAGGACTTACACAAAGGCACTATATATAAAGCCTTGGTGGGTTACGAAGTGCGCTTTTCATGTCGCGAAGCGTTAGCGCAGCTTTGCGTCAGCAAAACACTCACTACCAATAGCATTCATGGGTAAGTCCTAATCTTTCAAGGAGGCGATCGCGCTCAAAATATCATAAAATGAGTCCAGTAGTAAACTGACATAGTTCAGCTAACTTTCGGCAAATTCTGTATATTTTCTAAGTAATGGTGAATGATAGGCCAAAACAATATCTCCCGCAGGTACTCCTTTGTCAACCAATTGGTCCGCGATCGCATCTTCAGTACCATCATGTTGCACCCAAATTTTATCATCCCAAATATCTACATGAATAGCACAACCATAAATCCGAGTATCATTATTTTTCCACCCCAAATTAACAAGCTGATAATGGTCTCCTTCGTGGTCAAAAACAGTTTGACTTTTGATTGGGTCTTGAGGAGAACGTAACTGAGCTCTTGCCTTTAGTAATTCCTGAATTAATTGACGATAAAAATCTAATTTATCCATTCAGCAATCCCCTCCTTTTCAACATTATAAATAATTCAGGACTTACGCAGTACCGCTATATATGGTGCAAAAAATTATCATTTTCAATATATTGCCACTATACATAGTGCCGTTGCGTAAGTCCTATAATTAAAAGAATTTGGTTCCTACGAACTACAGTTTGAATAAATGGATACTTAAAAAACCTTTTATATACTTCTGATGGAATTGCCAAATATAATTTTCTTTCTGCTTCTTCTTCCTCCAAAGCAATACGATAATTAATAAATTGGCCAACTGCAATATGAAACTCAGAAATTGTTGAAGCTCCCAAAAAAGTTTTAATTTCAACAGCAATTTTTTCACCATTTTTTGTGGCTGCAATTAGCCTTTCTGCACCTAAATCTATATACAGATCAACAAATCCCAGATCTATACTATAGGGATCGTGAGTAATTATCCAACCTTCCTTCTCCAGGGCAGTTTTTACTATCTGATGAAAAGTATTTTTTGCAGATATTATAGGCAGTTTCCTCAAAGTCTATTTTTTAGCTGCAGACATATTATACAAGATTTGTGTTGGTTTGCGCTGGCGCTTAACCAAACCTTATTAATCAATGACTTAAAAAAATCACTTTACAATTAGGAAATTGGTATTACTGATCACCAATATTACAGCAATATTGAATCTCCTTATCACTCAAATCATAGTTTGGGAAACGGATATCATCTCGCTCCAATAATCTCTTCCATCTAGCGGCGATCGCCACATTATCAGGATAACTCCGACGCAAGTTTCCTAATGCCGTAATAGTCTCATGCCACAAACCATTTTCCTCATAAATATCTATCATTTCCATCACAGTTGCAGCCGAGTTCAACTGACTGGTCAAATTCTCGGTAGTTGCCTTCCGAGCAACCACTCCTTCAACAGATAAATTCTTAGGCTCATTTCTACAGTTAAAAACGAATCGCCAACGATATTCTTTTCCTACCTTTAAACGCGGTGCAGCAGAAGGTAACTTCAAACTAATAATTCCCTGTTCAGACTCAACATTAAACTTAGTCTGATAAATTTCCTCCCCAGTATCTTTATCCTTCAAAGTGAAATAAATAGAGTCGCTTAAACCTGGAATATATAACCAAAAAGTCGGATGACTTGCTAAAGTGTATCCTGAGTTGGTTTTAGGAATAAGGGCCAAAAACGGTTTTTCCATTTGAAGACATAATTCAGGATAATTATTACGACCTCTGTTCCCTCCATCTCCTTTGCCATCTGGTTTGTCTTCTGTTGGGTTGTTAAATTCCCCCCAAACTAGTTGAGTCATCCCTACCAATAATCCCAAAGCACAAACAATAACTTGTTTATATTTCATAATTTTTCTCCCTAAAAAAACTGTTTGTATAGTCATTTTAATTTAGATCGAGACAAGTATTTCTTCTTATAACTAAGTTTCAGCGGAAAAAGTTTTCCAATATAATTTGAAATAACTATAATACCAATTTGTTAAACAGATGGAAGAATTTTATTTCTCACAACACCTTGAACAAATAAAATGTCTTCATCTGACTTTCCCCTTTCCAAGCTATGCTTTATAAACATTTTACTAAACATAAAACTTGAAAAAACACACAAATCACTATTCCTCCTCTCCCCCTCCTGAGAATTCCCTGGCATTGAAAAAGTGAGAATCATCAATAAAAATAATGACAGTATTCACAATTAATATCAAAATAGATGGTACTAATGGAACTATAAAACCTTGAATTAGAACAAACAAACTAACCAAGTATAAAACAATAATATTTCCTCCTACAAATAAGAAAAATAAAAAACCTCGAAAAAAATGCCTACTTATTACAGAACTAAAAACAGACCAAGCAAAAATCCACAGCCATTCTACCCACCAACTCCAAAAAGTAATCAAAGGTCTTCCATATAAAACTGCACTAATAATGTGACTGACCTTATGTGCATGTATAATAACACCAGGGGTTTGCTTTTGATTAGAAGACTGAATCTTACTATAAGGAGTATAAAACTTGTCACCAGAAGTACGGTCAGTAACACCAATAATGACAACTTTATCCTTAACTAAATAATCATTAATTTTACCATCCAAAACATCCGAAATACTAATTATCTTAGCAACTTTATTATCTATTTTATCAGAATTTCTATAATTAAGTAAAATTTGAAATCCACCATGGTCAACAATTTGATAAATACCCTTTCCTTTTCTCAGTTTTCTTAAAGTTACATTACCAATTCTAATACTCTCTGAGGAAATATTTTCTGGTTTAATCCCTTTAATTGCCAAAAAATTTAAAGCTACCCTAGCGCTTAATGAATACCATGTTTGACAAGGATCTTTTTCTTCTATAGCCATAAACATTAAGTGGCGACGGACAATATCAACTTGCGAATCATCATAAACTACATCAGTAAAACCTAAACGTTTTTTTTGCACTCCTCTAGGAGGTACCGTACCAGATTTATTTGGGCGATTTTCACTGGTACTACAAACAGCAATTATTTTCTGATTATTTGCCAAAAGAGTCAATAAATTTTCATAATCAACCTCAGAATATATAGCTGTCTCCCGCCATAAATCTAAACCAATAATTGCAGGTTGCAAAGCATTTATTTTTTTTATTATATCAGCTAATATTTCATCTTTTAAAGTCCCACCAATACCAAATTTTGTAATATCTGCTTGTGTAGCTTCAACAATTAAAATGTGAGGGTCTAGTTTTTCTTTAGGTCGCCATCGTATTAAGCGATCGTACTCATTCAACTCAAATGGTTGGAGCAAACCTAAAGCTCTAAGACCAATCACTCCCGCCCATACTAGACCAGCAATAGCCAAACTCACACTCAATCTTCTAGGTTTAGGCAAATCCAGATTATTTTCTAAGCTTGCCAACTGTTCCTCAACCCACTCTAGATTAAAAATTTTCTGATAAATCTTATTAAAAACAACTAATTTATCTCGTTTTTTCAGAACTATACCTGATAACCTCAAAGACATTTGTACTTGACTATTATTAAACTTAACTTCCCCCTTCTTAAGAACCTTTTGATATAGTCTCAGTAATTTTTTATCACTAAGTAAATAATCCCGTATATGTTTTAAATGAACAGGATTATCTTTATCTTCCCAATCTTTGATAATATGTTTTTCTAGTAAACTATCAACATTTACTTGAGTAGTCTCGGCATAATCAACAATAATTTGACAACTTTTCTGGGTCAAAAAAGGTTGACCTCCAGTCCAATCAAAAACTTTTTGTAATACAATATCTGGCTTTTCTACAAATTCTTCTAATCCCTGGATTAATTTTTTCTTAGTTTCTGCAAAACTTAATTCAGTTAACTCAATTCCATAGCCAATATTAAAAGGAATCTGTTCTCTATCTCGAATTAAATCCCCTGGAGTAACTGCACCAAAAAAAACAAAAACCAATCGATGATAATCAGAATTTTTATCCTCAGCCCGGCGATTATAACAAGACCGGATAAAAGCTAAAAATTCATCTTTAAAATAGGATTTTCCCAAGGTGTCAATTTCATCAAGAAAAATATATATTTTCTGAGTAGGAAAATTAATAAATAAAAATTTTTCAATAAACAGTTTGCAACGTTGGGGATTATTAATTTTCAAGTTTCGATAACTAGCTATCCAGTCTTGAGAATTACTACTATTTTCTAAGTCACATCTATCCAATAGTTCCATTAAAAAACCATCATACCAAGATTCTTTTGGTATCGAAAAATCAGATAACATACTCATATCAATTGAGATACATTGACAACCTTGGGAACTTAATTTATGTGTTAATCTATCTATAACTTTTACCCGTAAACTAGACTTACCCATTTGACGAGCATTAAATACATAACAATATTCTCC
Source organism: Trichodesmium sp. MAG_R02 (assembly GCA_023356605.1). Classification (GTDB taxonomy): domain Bacteria; phylum Cyanobacteriota; class Cyanobacteriia; order Cyanobacteriales; family Microcoleaceae; genus Trichodesmium. The sequence goes on from JAKQYE010000167.1 coordinate 5,174, forward strand.
TTCTAGGAGTTTTTCCAATAGTTCCCTATCTTGTTTTCTTTCTACATAAGTCGGGTCGTCTGCTGATAAGCTTCCTCCAGTATTATGATACATAATAATTTCATTAATAAAGATTTGAATTTCATTAACAAAGATTTGGGGTCTTCCCCCGGCGGCAAGGTTCTACCGATCCGAAGCTCCTCGGGAGTCGGAGGGCTAATATCTGACCATTAGCACTCATTCATATGTTAAGTTTTAGCAGGTTTCAGGTTTCAGTTTAACAGAAAGAATTTCAACCCTGTTCTTAAGGACGGAGTCTTATTGAAGTCAAAAGTTATCCAGATTTAACGGGCCAAAATTACCATTTTGGTAGTAACGATGTTATCAATTTGTTAATTTTTAAACCTAACACCAGACACCAGACATCTTAAATCAAAGTCGTCTTAAACAAATGTGAAGAAATTGGCAACCCATGACATCTGACACCTAAAACCTAAAACCTAACACCTAAAACCTAAAACCTAACACCTAACACCTAACACCTAACACCTGTTTTCAACTAAGCTAAAAACTCCCCAAAATATTTTTGATATAACTGACAACGAGTTTTAGCCTTATTACCTTGAATTTTAATTAATCCCATAGCTTCCAACTGACGTACCTCTCGATTTTTATCAGAAAAACTTACTGGGTCATTAGCCTTTAATATCTCCTGAAAAACTGTTTTAATTTTTGGCCTCTTGTTTATAGTTTCTAAATGTCTGCTGAAATGGTCTCGATAAATTCCACTATCAGTAGGAGCCTCTTCTAAGAACTTTTCAATGGTCAATTCTTCCTCACAGATGCTATATAAAGCTAACCTAATTAAATAAGGATGTCCTCCGACCATAGACATTAAATCAGTTACTATTTCGGAGTTAAGTTGGTATAAGAGTATTAATCGAGTTACTTCTTTTTCTGTAAACTCCTTTAATTCTATCGAGCTGCCTACATTAAAAGGAGATTGATAAATATCTAATTTGCCGTGATATTCTGTAGAATAAGCAATTACTATTCGTAAATTTTTCCAAATTTTGACATTATTACTTTCTTCATACCAATGTCTTAACATCCCACAAAAATCTTTAGTTATTTCTGGATATTGGAAAATTTCATCCACCTCGTCTAATATTAAAACAAAATTTTTATGTAAATTCAGCAATAGTGATTTTAAATCCTTAGTGCAAGAAATTTTAGCATTATTATCATCCCAATTAGGTCTTTCAGAAACATCTGGGAACAAACTTATGAGATTTTTATTAAATGCTTTAATAAAATTATTAACACTGGTGATATTTGGGGGTTCAATCAAAAGATCGAATCTCAGATACTGAGAAATATAATTATTGTCATTTGCTCTAGCTTGTATTTGGTTAATCAGAGAAGTTTTACCCATTTTCTTTGGTGCTTTTATTCTGATTAAAGAACCTGGCTTTTCTATAGCTTCGTAACATTGAGATTCAACAGAACGACGTGGAACCTGATAACGTTCTATATAAAAAGGGGAGTCTGCTTCTTCAGGTTTATCTGGCATTAAAATTGGATAAGAAGCATAAGATTTAATTAGTTGTTGATCAACCATATCAGGTTTATATTGGCTAAATATCTTAACTAAGTATTCTGTTGGTTTACAATCCTGATTAGATTCTAAATAGTTAAATTTCTTAGCGATTGCTTTGAATTTGTGGCTAACATTTGTCTCCACACATTTGAGGGCTTTAGCAATTTCCTTACGTTGCTTATTAGCAAATAATAACTTTAGTATTTTTTCGTCATCCTTCGTTAATTGAGAGGAATAGATATATTCAAATATTTCTTTGTTCATAACTTTTTTATTTGCACGTTTAGCACATACGTTTTACCTATCTATAATATTTATAGTTTTTGAGAAAAACAATAATTAGGATCATAAACCTGGTTTTTTCTTTAGTTCAAATTAAGTGATTACAATAATTAAAAATACTATTATAGCAATCCTATCTCAAGAATGAAAGGAATGACCTTTTTAAGGCAGGATGTAGAAGGCACCTGTCCTGAAGTAAAAGGAGTTGAAGCTATTTTTTAAGAAGTTGTGATTTTAGATGCAGGATTTAAGTCTCTATAGTACTTAGACATTTTCACCAGAGAAAAAACCCTTGAAAGTTAATTTAGACAAGGAAATGAAATCTATTACCATAAAAATAGCTAAAACTCTTGTTTCTTAAGGATTTATACTTTTTTTTAAGTTCAAACTTCCCCTTGTCTATATTTGGGCGTATTTTCTACTGCTTTTTTTGTGTAAGTCTCAATATTAGGAGATAGAAAACACTAGAAGAGCGATGGCTGCCCTTCACACCAAATGCAAAATTATTTTAAATATTTAGCTTAATAGTAAAAAGGTGAATTACATTTTCACCTATTTCCTCGCCTTATATTCAAGGTGAGACTTTATTTAACTTTTAATCTATTCAAAAAAAGCTGAATTATAATTGAACAAATTGGGAAAGAGAAACTGAAACTGCTCAAAAATTTAATTGAAAAAAAAAAGAAAAACCGAAGTGTAAATAAATGATTATAAACCTATGTTAAACAGTCACTCAAACTCCAAAGTCACAATGAATGAGTCAAGTTTACAGGGCAACTGCTTGACATCTTTTCAGCGTAAACTCCTAGAAAAAAATCTAGATGATAAGTTGACCAGGCAATATCGCCAGAGAATAGAAATCATGCTCCTAGCAGATGAAGGCAAAACCCAGACCCAAATCTGTAAAGCTATAGGTTGTTCTCTAGCTACAGCTAGACATTGGATGCTTTTTGCTCAGTCTGGTCAAGCTCAACAATGGAAGAATCATCCTATAGGTCGTCCTCAAGAAGTTAATGAACAATATTTAGAACGGTTGAAAGAGTTAGTAACTAATAGTCCTAAGAAATGTGGTTATGTATTTGAGCGGTGGACTGCTAATTGGTTAGGGAAACATTTAGCTAAAGAATTTGCTATAGAGTTGAGCGATCGCCATATTAACCGCTTACTAAAAAAGATGGGATTATCCACTAAACCATTATCAGCTAAAACTGATGAAACTATTAGTCAAAATGCCAAGAGAAAAAACATTGCAATTCGCGACCTGACCTCTGAGCAAAATGTTAACTCTGATTTAGAAATATTAACTTTCAACACTTTAGTTATTTAAAATAAGAATCAAACGCTTTTTTCGCTGAGGCTTTTTGACAACAAAGCAGCATTATCTCAATTTCTAACTCCAATTTAATAAAAATAAATATTTAATAACTAAAATTTTGAGTTATGGTTAAAAGTATATCCACTCCAAGTTTAACTCAAGAGCAGCTTAGTGATGTCTTAGGATATCAACTTTCAAAGCACGAAATAGAAAGTTGCTTGAAAAATACGGAAAATTTAACACCCAAAGTCGGTCAATTTTGGCAAACAGCAGATGCTCAAACCGGCATATATATAATCACCCAAGGCAAAGTTAGACTCTTAGATACTCAGGGTGAATTAATGACTACCCTTGTTGCTGGAGCTTCATTTGGGGAATCTACCCTATTTCCAGGTAACTCCTTTTTCTCCTACTCTGCTAGAGCATCAGTAAATCTCAAACTTTCCTATCTCCCTGGAGAAACTCTACTTCCACTAATTAAAAAACATCCTCAAATTCGAGAACATCTTTACCAAGTTGCTCTCAAACTTAATTCTCTACAGAAAAAAGTGGAGCCAGAAATTCCCAATTCCTTGGGCACAAATCTGCCAGAATTTAACATAACTCAAGATCAGCAACCAGAGGTTATAGGCCAAAAAACCATTAAGAAAGCCTACTTCCCTAGTCCCACCCAAAGAGTAGGCCATCTCTGGCAGCGCATTACTAGGCGCTATCCATTCTTTGCCCAACAAAGCGGTTCTGACTGTGGTGCGGCTTGTTTAGTCATGGTTGCTCGTTACTGGGGCAAAAATTTCAGCGTGAATAGGGTGCGCGATATTGCTAATGTAGACCGTAACGGTGCCTCATTACGAGGATTATCTGCTGCAGCAGAAAGTATCGGATATTCTACCAGACCAGTTAAGGCAAGTCTTGACCAACTAGCTAAACAAAAATTACCAGCGATCGCTCACTGGGAAGGTAAACATTATGTAGTAGTATATGAAGTTACCCCTAAACAGGTGATCATCGCTGACCCCGCTATTGGCCAACGCCATCTTACTTATCCAGAATTTAAAGCTGGTTGGACTGGCTATACCTTACTCCTACAACCTACTGCCTTAATCAAAAAACTTAAAGATACCACTACTCCTTTCTGGCAATTTTTTGAGTTGGTCAGTCCTCATGGACAAGTGCTATTGGAAGTATTTATCACTTCCCTACTAATTCAAATATTTGGACTTATTACCCCTCTATTTACCCAACTACTACTAGACCGGGTAGTTGTTCAAGGTAGCACTCTAACTCTAACAGCAGTGGGATTAGGTTTAGTAATCTTTGGCTTATTTCAGGTGGCCATGACGGGTTTGCGACAATATCTCCTTGACCACACGGCTAATAGAGTACATATAGCCATGATTGTTGGGTTTATTCGCCACACATTCCGACTACCCATGAGTTTTTTCGAGTCTCGCTATGTGGGGGATATTATTGCTCGGGTTCAAGAAAACCGGAAAATTGAGAATTTCTTAACCGGAGAAGCCCTTTCTATTGTATTAGATTTGCTGACGGTATTTGTTTATGTAGGGTTAATGTTCTGGTATAGCTGGAAGATGGCTTTGCTAGCATTGGTTATTGTGCCACCGTTTTTTTTATTAGCACTTATCGCCACGCCCTTTCTGCAAAAAATCTCTAGAGAAATATTTGCCGCTCTAGCTGAAGAAAGTAGTTATTTGATTCAATCTCTGACTGGTGTAAGTACTGTGAAATCTCTGGCAGTTGAGCAAACAGTACGCTGGCGGTGGGAGGAGTTTCTGAATAAGTCAATCAGAAAAAACTTTTCTGGACAGGTGATGGGCAACCGACTGCAAATGTTTAGCTTAACTATTGAATCCTTAGTAACGACGGGGTTACTATGGTTTGGAGCTTGGTTAGTCATTCAGGGAGAGTTAACTATTGGGCAGTTGGTGGCTTTTAATATGTTGATAGGTAATGTGATTAGCCCTTTTCAGCGACTGACGGTTTTGTGGAATCAGTTACAGGAGGTGGTTATTGCCATGGAGCGTATCAATGATGTGATTGATACTGAGCCTGAGGAAGATTTACAATCTCAGGCACGTCAGTATTTGACTGAGCTACGGGGTAATATTATTTTTGATAATGTGACTTTCCGTTACCACCCAGAAAGCGATATTAATGTTTTGGAAAATCTGAGTTTTGAGGTGAAAGCTGGACAAACTGTGGCTTTAGTGGGGCGCTCTGGGTCTGGGAAGACAACAATTTCTAAGTTGGTTTTGGGGCTGTATCCGCCTACTGATGGGAAAATTTTGATTGATGGTTACGATATCACGGCGATTTCGTTGCCATCCCTGCGGAATAAAGTAGGTGTGGTTGATCAGGATACTTTTTTATTTGGTGGCACTATTCGGGAAAATTTGACTATTGCTTATCCTTCTGCAACTCTTGAAGATATTGTGGATGCTGGCAGGTTAGCTGGTGCTGATGAGTTTATTCAAAGGTTGCCGATGGGTTATGAAACTCAGATAGGGGAAGGTGGGGGTTTGTTGTCTGGTGGTCAACGGCAAAGATTAGCGATCGCTCGTGCTTTGTTAGGAAATCCCTGTTTGTTAGTTTTTGATGAGGCGACTTCTCATCTGGATGTTGAGTCGGAGCGAATTATTCAGAGGAATTTGAATACTATTCTCCATGGTCGCACTTCATTAATTATTGCTCACCGTTTATCTACTGTGAGAAATGCTGATATAATTTTAGTATTGGATCGGGGGGTATTGATTGAGCAGGGAAATCATGAAGAATTGATGGCGAAACGGGGACATTATTATTATTTGAATCGTCAACAGTTAGATGTTGGGTAGGTAGAATAAAAATGTAGGTTGGGTAGAACGAAGTGAAACCCAACAAAGCTTTTAACTTTTGACTTCTATCAAACGGTATAAGGCTCCAAATTTTACCATTGGTCAAAAACTTTTCTACGGTGGCTTTGAAGAAAGGTAACCACGCCGATAGCACTTTTGATATCAGGGTGAACAACCAGAAAGCCCCTACTGAAAAAAAACTGCCGTAACTCTGATAAACCAACCCCTAACCCCGACCTGGAGGGGAAGTAAATAGGGATGTTGCATACAATGTCAGTACAAAAGTATAACTGTAAATTTTACTATAAAAAAAACAATTATTATAAAAGTCATGCCACAAGAATTGAACTTAACTTTAGAGTCAAATGGTCATAAACCTTTAGAGGTTGACTTAGTAACATTAGAAAAAAGTTTGAATAATTCCAACTATCAAAAACCAGCAGTTACAAAGTTAGATGAATCTGTTGATGATTGGTCTTTTGCTACTAAAGAATTATTAGATGCTTTACCACAACGTTGGACACGAGGATTACTATATCTTTTAATAGGATTTGTAGCGATCGCTCTCCCTTGGGGAATGTTTTCTCAAGTAGATGAAACTGGTTCAGCTAGAGGGCGTTTAGAACCTCAAGGTGGTACTCTTAAACAAGAGCTAAATTTAACATTTACCGCATATACACAAACGGCAAAAGTTGAGAAAGTTTATGTTAAACAAGGAGATAAAATTAAGGCTGGAGATATTTTAATAGAATTAGAATCTCGCCCTATTCATGACCGACTTGCTCAACTCCAAATTCAACTGCAAAATCAGAAAAATCGACTTAGTAAGATTCAACAACAAAAAAATCAATTGGAAATCGAACTTCGTACCCAAGAACGACAAAATGAATCTCAAAAATTAGAAAAATTAGCTCAAGTGGGGCAAGCACGACAAAACGCACAATCTCTTAAAACAATGTACAATTTACAGGAACAAGAAAAACTGACCCAAGTTCATCAAGCAGAACAAAATTTGGCAGCTCTCAGAAGAACATTAAATTTACAAAGGGAAGAAAAATTAGTACAAGTTCATCAAGCAGAAGAAAATTTGGCAGCTCTTAAGAGAGCGTTGAGTTTACAGAAAGAAGAAAAAATGGCTCAACTCAATCAAGTAAAACGACAATTAAAAGATAGTCAAATTGCTTATCAATTATCAGAAATTCGCTGGCAAAAGGCTATGAAAGAAGTAGAACGTTATCGTAATCTTTGGGACCAGGGTGTGGTGACGGAAATACAATTAGTTGAGAATGAAAATATTGGGCGAGAAAGACAAAACATATTGGAGAAAAGTCAAGCAGATGTTGAGCAAGCTAAATTACGAATAGAAGAGCAAGAGGGTAGTTATAAGAGGGTTATTCATCAAGGGAAGGCAGATATTAAGCAAGCTGAATTACGTTTGGCAGAGCAAAAAGGTAGTTATGAAAGAATTATTAATCAAGGGGAGGCAGATATTGAGCAAGCTGAGTTGCGTTGGGCAGAACAAAAGAAAAATTATGAAAGAGTAGTCAATCAAGTGAAGGCAGATATTAAGCAGGCTGAATTACGTTTGAATGAGCAAGAAAATAGCTCTAAAACTATTGCTCATTCTGGGAAAATTGCTATGTCAAAAATACAAGAGCAACTTCAGAGTATGGATAGTCAAATTGTTAGTATTCAAGGAGAAATTGCTCAGACAAACAAAGAGATTGATTCTTTAAATTTTCAGTTAGAGCAACGAGTAGTTAGGGCGCAACAGGGAGGTACTATTTTTAATTTCCCCATCAAAGGTGTGGGAGATGTTGTGCAACAAGGAGAGATGATAGTGGAGATAGCTCCTAGGGAAACGAGTCTTTTATTAAAGGCGGATATGGCAACTACAGAAAGTGGTTCGTTAAGGGAAGGAATGGAGGTGAAAATGAAGTTTGACGCCTATCCTTTTCAGGATTATGGTGTAGTTGGGGGATGGTTGAAAGAGATTTCTCCTACTTCAAAAGTGCAGGAAACTGCTGAGGGAAATGTGGCTATTTATGAGTTAAAAGTTGAGTTGAATGAGTATTGTATTCCTACTGCTAATGAGTGTGTTGTTTTGCGTCCGGGGGATACGGCAACGGCTGAGGTTGTTGTGCGTCAGCGTCCTTTGATTGATTTTATTCTTGACCCGTTTAAGAAGTTACAAAAAGGAGGTTTAGAGTTGTAGAAATAATTAATGATTGACAGTTAATTAGGGTTACCAGAAGTGGAGAATATTATGTCAGTTTGAATAGTTATAATTCAAGCTGGTAGTAAGGCAATAGCCCTAATGTGGATATTTCAATAGACAAAGCCCTGCGACAAACAAAAAAGTTGTACCGTTATAACTGGCTTGGGGGTTATTGGGCTCTCAGTTACTACCAAGAAATTCATTTTTTTGCTAATAGTAGAAGTCATTTTTAGATGACTTTTGATACTGATTTTTTTGATTAATTAATAGGAGAATAATTATGTTACAATCTATTACTATTACTGCTGAAGATATTCTCAATCAAGTCAAGTTATCTTTAAAAACTTCTGAGCTGACTGAAGAGATTATTACTCGCAAGATTATTCTGGATGCAGCGAAGGAAGCGGGTATAACAGTAGAGGCTGAAGAACTTCAGAAAGCAGCAGATACTATGAGGTTTGTAAATAAACTTCATAGCGCCCAAGACACTTTGGCTTGGTTAGAAAAGTCTTGTCTATCTATTGATGATTTTGAAGAAGCTGTCTATGTAGGTGTTGTTGCTCAAAAATTGGTGGCTCATCTGTTTGCAGATAAAGTTGAGCCATATTTTTATGAAAATCAATTGAATTATGCTGGTGTGGTGATGTATGAGGTGGTTTTGGATGATCAAGATTTAGGGATGGAATTATTCTATGCTATTGAGGAAGGGGAAACAAGTTTCTATGATGTGGCTCATGAATACATTGAAGATATAGAGTTACGTCGTCAGGGGGGATATCGAGGGGTGTTGTATCGTAAGGATTTGAAACCAGAGATTTCTGCGGCTGTTTTTGCGGCTCAACCTCCCCAGATGATTAAACCT
>JAKQYE010000168.1:0-6353 GCA_023356605.1 Trichodesmium sp. MAG_R02
GTAATGCTGAAGGTAACTGCTTGCCCTTTGTTGGTGCTGGCGGTGTCATTGACTGCTACTGGTAGTTCATTAATCTTAACAACAATAGTTCCAGTCCCAGTCTTTTCTCCTCCTGTTCCTTGGTCTGTATCTCCTGTATTCTTATCATTAATTGTGTAATCGATAGTTATTGTACCCGGGGTGTTACCCCCATTGCTGTAAGCAATATTTTGTAACGCTTTATCAACTAAACTTTTTGTAGCATTATTATTAAATGTTAGTAATAATATGCCACCAGTATTGGTAGTTACTGTACCAATATTTATCCCATTTACTGTGAGAGTTCCACCATCTGTTAAGGCTGCTAATACGCCAGTATCACCACTACTAAATATATCGTCAGTACTTGCCCCACCATTTCTTTCCAATCTTAGGGTAGCACCATTGTAATTGTCTCTTGAATCTAATTCAGCATCAGTGATAGTAGCATTACTATCTAAAATAACTGGATTACCAGCTATATGAAAAGCAGGGGTATTATCTAATTGGCCAAAAGAAGGGGGGTCATTGACTGCTTCGACTGTAATTGTAGTAGTATGAACGTCGTTACTACCTGTGACAAAAATTTCCCTTGATGAGTTACCATCTTCATCTGTGAGTTCAAACTCTATAATTCTGTCTTGAGTTTCTGGGTTTTCGCTGGTGTTTTCAAATTTAATAGCTGTAATTGCGTCTCGAAAGTCCTCTACACTAGCGGTAGTGCCTACTGGTGTCAGAGTGACGATCGTGGCCATGCCAACACCTCCTGTCTTACTCTGATTTATGCTTGCTGGTAAAGTGCCTATCACCAAGTCATCACCATCAAAAGTATTTGTTAGCGTAATAGTTGCTTTGGTTAATCTATCCCGATCGCGAGTCAAACCTGTACCATTACGATTCTCAGGATTATTCTGAGTGTTGTTTATGTAATCCTTGATAGCCAGATTGTCTACTATCTTAGCCGCAAGACTATCTTCTATGAACGTGGTTGCATAATTTACATCCTCAATAATGTTCTGACTATCTTGGGTACCATTTAAGTCCATTAGTGGGATCATGAAAACCGACTTTAGGTGAGAGGTGGATATGCCATCGGTTCCTTTCAGAGATTGTCCTTCGGTATTCTCAACAAGCTCCTCAACTTTTAGCTCTGTAGTATCCACTAGGCCTTGAGGGAAGTTAACGACATGATAGACTCGCTGACTATTGCTAATATATAATCCCCCTTCAGAGCCACTCCAAGCTGCTTCATAACTTACTCCTTCCTCGATCAAATTATTGTTGTCTCTTCTCCTTAAAGTGGCACTCCTGTCAGGTCTAACTGTTGTTCCGCCGGACTCAGTAATCAGTTCAGCATCAGATACATCTATATCATAGATTAATTGAGCCAGTCTGGTGTCGATACCATAAAATCTCTTCTCATTTTGAACATAGACTATATCTTCTGGTACATCCCTTGTGTTCAAGGCTGAAAAATCAAATTTTACTTCACCTGTCTTCGTAGTGTCACCTGGTTGAGCAAGATAGATTTTATATAGCTTTACATTATCAGCAGGAGGTAAATTAATGTCATCTGGTGTGTTAATTACCCATAAATGCTGTTCGTCGTCTACATCTCCAGCCAAAATTTTTGACGGTGTTGGAGGAGAAAGCTTATAAATATCCGGAGCACTACTATTTAATGTAAACCCACCATCCGTCTTGACATAGTGAACAATGTTGTCTTTGCCTATTGCCACAAGTTTATGATCAGTGCCAGAATCGGAGTTTTCAAAACCATAGATGTACTTATTTACCTTGTCAAAACCAGCTGCATTTATGTTTGCGTTAACTGTAATTGCATTAGTATTAGCAATTTCCGTAAACTTTGTTGTTAATGGGTTAAATTCTTTGATTACACCTTCTTTGATTTGAAATACTGCTGGTCTGTCATCAAAAGGTATTGGCTGAGATAAAACATAATCCCATTGTTGTTGCGTCTCCTGTGTAAAAGGGACATCTACCTCCAACTCACCTCTAACAACTTCCAACTCCCAGTCACCACCCAAAGCCACATTACCAGTTGGCCTTGCAGAAGCCGCAATACTCGCACCTGTAATTTCTCGGATCCTTTCCAAAAGTTTTACACCTGTGTCTCCCGCAGCAACACTACAACCGTAGAGAAATAAATTAGTTACTGACCAACCTTCTAACTTTTGAGAATAATAATCATCAATATTATTAACATTTAATAGACTATTACCCAAATACAAACATCCCGGTGCACCATGAGAAACTATATGTATAGATGAGATCTGAGGATATTTTTGAATAACTCTAGTAATTTGCCCGAAACCATCTGAGGATGAATCAAGAATAACTACTTTGATTCCCGGTAAAACTCCATTAGCTAAACTCTCGTAATCATCTACATTAGAGTCTATAAATACTATTTGTTGTGGAGATTCTATTTGACTTGGGATATCAATCAACTGGACAGATTTCTTAGTAGATACTGACTGATATATTTTAAAGTAAGACATTAGTGTGCACTCCTAATAAATTAACAATCTAGTCATTTCAAATAAAAATGAAACACTTTTTCTGCTGAAACTTAGTTATAGCAAAGAAAGAATATTTGTCTCACCTGAATTAAAATAACTATAAGTAGATTTTTGATTGAAAGTTTTTAGATTAAAAATATAATAATTGTATCACAATTATTAACTTGATTTTTCAGAAATACTTAATCTTCTTGTGAAGACTAATCAAGTCAGATTTTTTTCAAGCAGGACTTACGCAGGCAAACTGAGAAACCTCGTTTCTCGTAGATATTTATGTGTTAAAAACAATGATTTACTGTCTTAACCTGGTTTCTTTGCGTAAGTCCTGTCAAGATTAACTTCAGAATGCTATATAAGCAAGTTTATTGACTCAATGTCTGGTTCTCCCAGAATCAAATCAGTAGTATTTTTAACTAATTTCATATAGTTTAATTGGGGGACTACTTACAAAACCTAGGCGTTAGTAAATCATTTGCTGGCCAGGCAGTCTGACATTTCCTCCGTGTCCATTTAATTGTGTCCCCATGACCCTAGGCGGCTTCATTGAAAAGTGATAGCTGTACAGGATTCTCCAGCTTAATAGTTTTTTCAACTCTGGTTATCGGTTAAGTTACTCTGAAATAAATCTTAAGGTCTACTCAATCGTTTTTAGGGCGAATCACAGAGGTCATTAATTTTAACTATGAGTCTATTCCTAATCCATCTTATACTAGGATTGATTGAGCAAAAACGCAGTTTCCAGAAATATCTATTAATTTTCACAATAGAAGTAAACCCCTAGTCCCAAATTTGATACAATTGGTGGGTTACAGAGAATCACAGAAACGATTATACCTCCTGGAAAATTAATCTCGGATATATGAACCTACCCATGGTCCATTATATACCATAATTTAATATTTGATGTACAAACACACTTTTTCAATATCTATTCAATCTCCTTAGGTTTCAGTGGGTTACGGAGAATCACATATATTATTACGCTTACCCATGAATTTACCCCTAACCTACACCAGCATTTAATATTTTGTCTGCAGTCATGAATTTACCCCTAGCCTACACCAGAATTTAATATTTTGTCTACAAATAGCTTTTAAGCAATAAGCACAGATAATAGAACTCCTAGACGCTTCTACTTAAGAAGGCAAACTATAATTGAATATAATAGCCCATAACAAATTTATAGCACAAATATTTTTATCTGCAATACCTTGTAAAAAAAAGAAAAATTTACCTGTACTCTTTTTTCAGCAAGGCTTAAATAAATAGGCAGTAGTGTCACCTGCCATAGAATTTCTAAGCACTTTTACTAAAAAAAAGAACTATGCTGTAAGGTATTATAAAGTATAATATAACTAAAAGTTAACCAGGGAAAAATTTTATGGAAATAACCCAAGGTATCCATGCCGCTCTCTTAGTTTCAGACCTCGAAAAAGCAGAACGTTTCTACGGCCAAGTTCTCGGTTTGTCAAAAGCTGATCGATCCCGCAATTTTCCTGGCACCTGGTATCAAGTCGGTAATTTCCAAATACATCTGATAGTATCCTCAGAAATAATTCCTGACGTAGTTAACTTAGAAAAACTAGGTAGAAACAGACATTTAGCATTTTCAATCCCTGATTTAGATGTGGCCAAAGCACAACTCTTAGCAAATAATTGCCCTATTCAAAGAAGTGCCTCCGGTCGTGCTGCATTATTTACCCAAGACCCTGATGGCAATATCATAGAACTAAATCAAAATATAGATAATACCAGGGGTGAAAAGTGAAAAATATTATGTATTCGTCCATTCCTGATTACCTACTTATATATACAGGACTTACACAAAATTAGGACTTACGCAGTACCGCCATATATAGTGCATTTTTGACAATAAATTCAGATATTTACACTACAAGTAGTGCCTTTACGTAAGTCCTGAAAATATTAAAATCTACAGCATCTGTAGGGGTTAACTGCCGTTAACCCTACTAGATATAGTGTTTCTGCGTAAATCCTAATATAGCAATCCTATTTTATTTGTGGCAAAAATCCCACTGCTTTTTAGGGAACAGGGAACAGGGAATAGAGAATAGGTAAGAGTTTTAAAAGTTTTATTGACTTTTTGATTTGTCGCAACCGATTTAGGACTGCTATATAGTTAGGACTTACACATTAGGAAAGAGTTTTGGACTCTCGAGATTGCTATCCTGACAGGTTGTGACCCAAATGCTGTCCCCCCCAATGACAGAAATACATTGTTTTACGTAAGTTCTGATACCATTTGTAATATTGTTTTTTCTCATAGTATAACCTGTGAAAATTATTGCCTATTCATACACAAATCCTCTGTGGGAAACTGTACCAGACAAGACAATTTGGGGATGGGAAATTGACCAAATATATCAAGACCTGGGCGATCGCCAACAACTCCAACAACTTCTCCAAGACTGCCACACAAAACCCGTAGATTACCTCCTAATTCGTCAACTTGAAGAATTAGGAAACTCTGTAGAAGAAGTATGCAATAGCCTCGCCCAACTCGAATCCCTCAACATTAAAATTATCCCCCTGAAATCAGACATTAAAATTAACGAACCCATACCTACCAACACCCAAGCCACCAAAACTGACCTACTCAAACTCCTGAACCAAATTCGCCAAAACCAACATAGTCGGAAAATTCGTCAAGCTTATGCCCACAAACGCATTAAAGGGGCATCCCCACCAGGCAAAGCACCTTACGGATACCGCCGAGGGAAAGACCGCTACGCCCTCGACAAAAGCGCTGTCCCTGTTGTCAAAGACTTTTTTGAAAGCTTTCTGTTATTTGGGTCTCTCCGTGGTGCCGTTCGTCATATTGAGAAAAAATATGGCAAAAAAATCTCAGTCACTACTGGGCGACGTTGGTTAACCAACCCTGTTTATCGCGGTGACTTACAATATCAAAATGGTGAAGTTATCTCCAATACCCATCTTCCCATTATTTCTCGAGAAGAAGCTGCTCAAGTCCAACGTTTACTCAGACGTAACCGCCAAATGTCTCCGCGCACTGCTAGCGCCCCCCATTCTTTGGCAGGTTTAGTTGTCTGCACAGAATGTGAGTCTCCAATGATTACGACCAGAGTTACTACCTTTCGGAAAGATAAAGAATATCTTTACTTACGGCCAAAAAGTTGCTCTCGTAAACGAAAGTGTAAAGCTTTAGTCTATCAAAAAATTTTAGAGCAAACTATAGAAATAATTTGTCGAGAGTTACCTCTTGCTGTTGCTGCTTTAGAAATGCCAAATATGGATGGAATTAAAAGTCAGATTAAACAGAATATTTCTGAGAAACAAGAGATTCTTTCCCAGCTACCAAATTTGATAACTAAAGGCCTGTTTGACCAAGAAACTGCCGAACTTCGCGCTTACAAATTAAAAACAGAAATTTCTCAATTAGAAAACAAATTTAATCAACTACCGCCAGTCAATTTATTAGAGACGGCAAAAACAGTTTCTATATCTCAATTTTGGTGGGATTTATCTGAATCAGAACGTAGATTTTACTTGCGCGAATTTATCAGCAAAATAGAAATTATTCGTCAAGATACAAGTTGGCATTTACAAATTATTTTCATTTTCTAGTTACGGAATAGGGAAGATAAGATAGGTAATATAACTATAAACATTTTGTTTAATCTCTCCAAAAATGTTGATTTTGGAACGGCGGGGTAAGGGGCAAAAGAACCTTTTCTGGAAATTTCTATTAGAGAATATTTCTCAGAGACTGTTTATAAAGTTTTCTTAAGTATAGAATTAAATTAGTAATAT
>JAKQYE010000168.1:6453-14187 GCA_023356605.1 Trichodesmium sp. MAG_R02
TGTTGATTTTGGAACGGCGGGGTAAGGGGCAAAAGAACCTTTTCTGGAAATTTCTATTAGAGAATATTTCTCAGAGACTGTTTATAAAGTTTTCTTAAGTATAGAATTAAATTAGTAATATAGTAATTTTAAATAAAAATAAAACACTTTTTCTGCTCAAACTTAGTTATAGCAAAAAAACTTTGTCTCAACCTAAATTAAAACAACTATATCTAAATAATTATGGGGAGTTAACTGTTAATAAGATTTAACTGAATCTAGATGCAAACAAACAACATTAAACTACTACTTAAAAATCAATGGTTTCACCTAATAATATCATTATGCTGGCTGATAATTGGCATTATACTGCGCACCACAAATTTAGCAGACAAATCTGCCTCATCAATTGAAATTGCTACGTTAGGCTATAGCTTAGGGCATAGCTTTTTTGACCTACCCTTAGATCAAATTATAACCCTGAATCAATTACTTTCACCCTTGCAGTTTGAGTCAACTTCTACTGCCACTGATGTAATCCATCAATTACTCAGGGAGGATACCCATCCCCCACTCTATTTTGTACTAAATCATTTATGGTTTAACTTATTTAGCACTGATGGAGAAATAGTTTCTCTCTGGGTAGGGCGATCGCTCAGTGCTATTTTGGGTGTAGCTACTATTATAGCAATTTTTGGCTTGGGTTGGTTGGCATTTTCCCCATTAGTAGGTCATATAGCAGCCACATTAATGGCTATTTCTCCTTATGGCATTTACCTGGCCCAAGAATCTCGCCATCATACCCTGACTATTTTATGGATTATTGCTTCTATAACTTGTTTAATCGCAATAGTACCCTATCTCAAAGAACAGAGGATATTTCCAACTTGGTTAGGAGCTATTTGGATTACCATCAATAGTTTAGGAATTGCTACCCATTATATTTTTATTTTAGTGTTAGCTACAGAAGGATTAGTTATTGGAGGTTTTTGGTTAAAAGATATACAGAACAGATTTCAAAGTTATTGGTGGCGAATTTATCTAGTTGCTTTAGGAACATTTATTAGTTGTTTAGTTTGGTTGCCCGTAGTGATAAATGCTACTAATAATCAACTTACTGGGTGGATTTCAACTAGCTTCGATCTTGATGAATTTTGGTACCCTATCCCTCGTTTGCTAGGTTGGATACTCACAATGGTATGGCTTCTGCCCATTGAAGGAACAAGTTTGTTTGTAACTATCTTATCCGGAGTCACACTTCTAGTTGCCTTAGTATGGGTGGCTCCCAATTTATGGCGAGGTGGGAAAGCACAGATGAATGATATTCAAAACCGTTTATCTTTTCAGATTTTTGTTAGTTTTTTTGTAGGAGCGATCGCTTTATTTTTGGTAATCATTTACGGTATGGGTAGAGATTTATCTCTTGCTGCCCGTTATCAATTTGTTTATTTTCCTATTGTCATTATTTTATTAGCTGCAATATTAGCCAAATGTTGGAATAATTCAGAAAATCAGACAGAAGTAGAAAAAGTTGTTCCTGACAAACAGACAAGTCAAACAAAAAAGGAAAAAACAATAAAAAAAAATTTGATTATTACTTCTGCCATAAGTATGATTGTTTCTAACTTAAAACCAATTAACAAAAGAGTTGTAATTGTAGTTTTATTAATCGGTTTATGGGGTGGTTTAACAGTAGTTAACAATTATGGTTATCAAAGGTCACGGCGTGCAGACCTTCTGGTTGAGCAGATTAAAACAAAATCCAAAGCTGCACTTTTAGTTGCGACAACTTATCAAACCCATGCAGAAATTCGTGCTTTAATTGCACTTGGTTTGGAGTTGAAACGTCAAGAACAGAAAACTAGTATCTCTGAATTTTTTCAACCTCGATTTATATTAGTTAAAAGACAACAAAATCAAAAATTAACTCCTGATTCAAATTTTGCTAAATTTCTCTCTAAAACATCACGACCAATTGATTTATGGGGAGTTAATTTTAAAGTAGAAGCAGATGAATTAGAAAATTTTAATTGCCGAAAATATTCTGGTTTCAAACCAAAAGTAAATGGTTATCGTTATAGATTGTATCATTGTCGTTAATTTTGTTTATGAAGGAAGTAGGGGAGTAGGGGAGTAGTAAACATAAGAATAATTAATATTACAGCCCTTGAGCTTGTTATTAAGTATAACCACCCGGGCAAGATTCCGGCACTACAAAATTTTCACCATTTACCCTATACATCATTTGGCCGAAATCTGCTCTAACTTAGCTAAAGCCAGGAAGAAGATTATTCTGCCTATGTTAATTACTTAATAACTCAAGTACTACCTAAGTATAGAATTAATATATGGGAGATGGTATGACCCATAGCTGATAACTCAGTTCCTCTGTAATAGAACCTGAGGACTGTTTCCCAGCATCCCACAGGAAATATTTACCATTTAACACCTTACTTTTTGTGATTTTAGATGATTGATTTATCTCCAAAACGAGTTATTAGATTTTTAATCTTTATTATTATTGGCTTGAGTATTACAAGTATTATAGGACAGTTTTTTGAATATTATACCCAACCTAGTGCTCAAGAAATAATTGACAAACTCAACGTAGATGGAGAATATACTATTCCTTCATTATTTTCCTCTTTTAGTTTATTTTCTTGCTCCGTTATTCTAGGATGGATTTCCCGTAAAAAATGGCAAAATAACGATAAATATACTGGCAAGTGGATCGGCTTATCTGTCATATTTTTCTATCTGGCAGTTGATGAAACAATTAGCTTGCATGAACAGCTAATTCATCCTTTACGAAAGCTCCTAAATGCTACAGGAATATTTTATTATACTTGGGTAATTCCAGGGTTAATATTAGTTATTGCTGTTCTATTGATTTATTGGAAATTTGTTCAGGCTCTACCTCCAAAAATAAAATATTTATTTTTTTTATCTGGAGCATTTTATGTTGGAGGTGCAATTGGTATGGAAATGATTAATGGATATTACTCTTATTTGTATGATAGTGAGATGTTTATTTATGAAATATTAGTAACAATTGAAGAATTTTTTGAGATGTTAGGAGTTGCTGTATTTATTTATGGGCTTCTATGCTATTTAAAATTAGATTAAATTGATAATTTACATTTGACAACATATCAGTTTGAATAGTTATGAATAACTAAAAAGGAGTTAGGAGTCAGGAAGAAAGATGAGGAAGTTTGAAGGTATGATAAATTTCATGATTTTGTGCAACCTCACATAGAAACAGCTACAATGTAGTAGTTTTAATTTAGATAGGCAACTGTAGGGAAGTTTCTAAAAGGGGTTTTGTTCAAAAAAGTGAGTTCCATCTTTCTGAAAACCGTTATAACTTTTTTGATAATTATTAACCAGGAGTATATGAATTATTCTTATACTTAAGTAGGTACCCACAAAAAAAGCTGAACTATAAGCTTTTAACATGAAGATTGCTTATTCTAATAACAACAAATTAAAGCTAACAACAAATTAAAGCAAAAATTTTGTACAATAAAGACTTGGCTATTTCGGTAAAATTTATAATACGTAGTTTAAATGCTTAATAGGTTATTTAGTTTTGTAAACCAACTCCCAGCTTCTCCTCATGTTGATTTGAGGTGAATTTATATTTTGTTAAATAGGGAGAAATTTTAACGCCTATCTACTTACTTCTTCCCCAGTCCCCTACTCACTGACTCAAGGTATAGGTTGAACAGTTTTTGAGAAATGGTATTACTTTCTCTTAATTCAGGTTTTTTTTAATGAAATTTCAAATCACAATTTCTCCTTTTAATGTTGCTAAATACTTAACCCTTGGCATAATATTCTTAACTATATGTAGCATTGCTGTTCAGATAGGTAAATACATTTTTGATTACCGCGAACCCTGGACAAGAATATTTAACCTTGACCGAGAAATGAATATTCCTACTTGGTATTCAGGTTTAATGTTAGTATCTTGTGGATTAATTATTCGTGGCATTTTTTCCATCAAAAAACTACAGTCTGACCTTTGGTGGCGAAAGTGGCGGACCCTCTCAATTATCTTTTTTATATTAGCAATTGATGAAATAGCTAGTATCCATGAAATTTTGATTATTGATGATTTAGCAGATGCTTTAAATCTTCCTAGTTTCTGGCATTCTGTATGGGTAATTCCAGGAACAATTTTAGTGGCTATTTTCATCTGGAAATATTGGGAATTTATTCTGTATTTACCAAACCAGTTAAAACCATATTTCTTAATTGGTATTAGTTTATATTTGGGTGGTGCATTAGGTATGGAAATGGTCGGAAGTTACTATGATGGAATTGATGGCCAGCAAAATTTAGTTTATGCAATGTTAGCTACTATAGAAGAAGTAATGGAAATGATAGGATGTGTAGTTTTTATCTATAGTTTATTAACTTATTTAGGTAAGTTAAGTGCAGGAATACAAGTTAACTTTCATATTAAAAATAAGAGGTAAATTTCTCACGGGGTGACAAGCTAGTCAAAAACTATATATAGGAGAGAATTTGCCAAATAATCTGAAAAATCCTTCAACTACAAAAAAACCCTTATTGAGAATGAATGGGGTGTAGTGCGTTCGCTCTGGGAACACACTACACCCCTCAATTACATTGAATAATAGTTCAAGTACGATAGGAAATTACATTAGAAAAAAGGTAACTATTATTAATTTTAATTAATCATAAAAAATCAACGATTGTACAGCGTATTAATCTTCGACATAGCTCGAATTATTTTTCGATAATAGGGTAACTTATGAGAATTTCGCCTCATTAAATTTTCTATCCATTCTTGGATAAAACCATCATAAAATGTCCAATAAAAACCATATAATCTAAGCCAAAAGCTACTATTTATTCTCTCTATCTTACCTTTTTTATTCGTTCTTGATATATATTTTTGAAGACCTTGATTTTTGATTTTTCGTCCTTTAAATGAACTAATTGTGTGAGAAATAGCTATTAGTAAAATCAAATTATTTAGTCTAGTTTCATTTGCTTTCGCACCTTCAAGATTGTAACCTCCACTTTTACAATCTTTGAACATGGCCTCAATTCCCATTCTTTGACTATATACTTTATTAATTTTATCCGATGACGATAAATTACTGATAATGTACCAGGTTTCTAATATAGCAGTCCGCCCATAGGTTGCGACAAATCAAAAAGTAAATAAAACTTTGTTTTTAACACATAAATATCTATGAGGAACCGGGTTTCTCAGTTTGCCTGCGTAAGTCGTGTTAAAGTTATTTTTCTTGTTTTCTATTCCCTGTTGCCCCGTAGGGATGTTAAATGCAACGTCCCTAACTATAGACATTAACAGCACGCAAGATATTAAGTAAAGCATTACGCGAAGTAGGTATTATGTTCCCTACCTGTAGAAGCGTATAAGGTTATTTAGTCTGTGAGACAAGAAACTTCAACAAATGAGAGTTCAATTATATTTGTTTTAGAAGCTCCTATTATAATCTCCGGTTTAGGAATGAGAACAAAATAAAGCCGGAAAACATTAATCATACTACTGACGGTTACCAAGCTGCAAACCAGCTATGTCCGATCTTATTTATATTGATGATTCTTAACGGGAGAGAACTCCACAACCAAATAATAATTCAGAGTCATCAGGTTCGACTCGAACTACATCTAAATATCTTTACTATATTTTCAGTCATTTTTCTATTTTTAACTAGAGTTTACTTTGATTAGTTCTGTATTCTAGCAATTTATTTCTCATTACTTACCAAAAATTTTTGTTTAATTCTCATTGTGCGTTTTATCAATTTTTGCCATTCTTCAGAACTTGTCAGTTTTTCACTATCAAAGTCTTGACCTTTGGCCTGAAAGAAATTAGTAAAACTATCTAACCAATCCATAACTACTTCTGTTCGAGAACTTTCTGTATATTTCAAAGACCTCTGAAGGTCCTGTTGCATCCCAGCTAAATTATCGTTTTGATAAGCATACCATGCCTCCCATACTAACAATTTATATTCTGTTTTAATCTCTAATTTTGAATCTCTCAAAATAGCTTGCTGATATTGCAATTTTTCTAATTGGGATTGAGATTTTTGCCCTACTGATTCTATTTCTTGAAGTCTACATATAGATTGTTCTAATTCTTCTTGAGTTTGATGTAGTTGTGATTGATATTGTACTAATTCTCCCTGAGTTTCATGTAGCTTAGATTTTATTTGTAGAAATTCTTTTTGTGTTGCTTGAGATTTTTGTAATTCACTTTCTTGATCTTTGAGCTTTATTTTATATTTTTCTAGTTCTTCTAGTAAAAATTTATTTTGTTTTTTTAAACCAGATAAATCTATCCAATCTTGAAATGCCCAAACTCTATAGGGAGATGATTTAATTTTTTCTTGCCAGGAAAAGTTTGGTATTTCATCTTCTGGGCTCCATGCTCTTGCTTCTAATTCCTGATACATTTCTATAGCTTCAGGAAAGTAATAATCTATGATAGTAGGTCTATGACTTTCTGTTGATACTCGATTATTAAATAATGATGGATCGTAAAAATTGACAACGGGATAATTAAAATTTGTTTTGAATTTTTGATTTATTTGATCAATAAATACTTCTTGGTTACTAATTATTGTCTGGATATTTATCAACAGGCAACGATTAGCAGCATAATTATAAAAATCAATAATTTTTTGGTTGTAGTGTAACCATAATTTGACTGCTAGTTCTGGTTGGGCTTGAAATATCTCATCCTGTTGAGTATAAAGAGAATCAACTACTTCCCAAGGAGAACGATAAATTAATATAAACTTGGCATTCGGTAGTAGGTGTGACCAAAAATCTAGGAACAAAGTTGTCCGAGGTTCTTTCCATCCCCAATTTCCACTTATTGAGTTTTTGGCAATAATTTCTTTCGCTTTTTCTTTAAAGTTTTCTCCGATATCTATTTTTTCTTGTAAAGTCCACCCATCCTCATTTAGACCTTGGGATTGTAATACTTGTTTATGAAATTCATAGAAGTCTAAGTTTTCCAAATATTCTTTAGTATTGTATTCTGTTTTCTCAATTAATCTCTGGCCTATATGCAAACCCAAACTTCGGAGTATAGAAGCTGTTAAAGAACTTCCGGAACGGTGCATACTGCTAATAATTAGAGTTGATTTTTCTGCTCTATGCTTCATGTTAATTTTGATTGTGCATTACTCAATATTAGTATTTATTATAGAATCTAATTTCTACCTTTGTTCAAATAATTAATAATCCTTCCATAGCATACCCTAGGAAAAGAAAGCAATCCCAATATTTTGCTTTGTGTCCATCTAAGTTAGGAGTTCTAAGATTAACGAAAAACTTGTTACAACTATTGTACAGAGATAAAGCTCTTGTCAAAGTTCCCCTTAGCCGTTCCCTTTGGGTTTAGTGAACCCTTGTAATTATCAGTATTTTGTCTAGCCGGATTCTATATAATCCCTTATTCCAATATTATGGGTGAATAATATGAAATGCGTTAATGTTTACTACTAAAGATTTATAGGGGTATGAACAAACCGTGATATGAGCAAATTCGTAAGTAGCACAATTTTTGATATTTTATATAATAACTTATAGCTCATAGGTGATAGCTAAATGCTTAAATATAGCAGTCGAAGCAAAGATTAGGACATAATGCTCGAAAAATTATCTAGGAAAGATTATGCCTTCTCCTTATAGCTATGACTTAAGACAAAAAGTTATTAAGGCCATTGATGGTGGGAT
>JAKQYE010000169.1 GCA_023356605.1 Trichodesmium sp. MAG_R02
ACTCATAGTGGTAGACAGATTTGAATTGAAGGATTGCGCAGTGATAGTTTAATGTTAGGGCTATTACCCGTGACTCAGTTTGTCAGTTTAGCTGGTATTTTTTTGGGGTTAACAGGTAATGACAGGTAATGGATGGCTATATCTATTGAAGCGACCTTTGCTAGATATTTTACCCTCATAAGTCAAAGAAACAAATTGAACTATAAACGAAGGAAAAACTAGAAAAGTCCTAGACTTTATGACTAGGACTAAACCAGGGTGCATCTACCATTCCATTTATCTGAACATAGGTACTCATATCCGGGAAAATTAATGAACTATATTAAAGGTCTCCCAATATTTTACCCTCACAAGTCAAAAAAACAAACCTCTTCTGTAAACGAGGGAAACACTAGAAAAGTCCTAGACTTTATGACTAGGACTAAAGCAGGGTGAATCTACCATTCCATTTATCTGAACATAGGTACTCATATCCGGAAAAATCAATGAACCATATTAAAAGTCTCGCACCAGCAGTTTACATTTTAGGAGCAGGTCCAGGAGACCCAGACTTATTGACGGTGAAGGCTGACAAAATCTTAGCTACAGCAGATGTAATTCTATATGCAGACTCTTTGGTACCCAAGCAAATGTTAGGAAATGTGCGTCCTAATGCTGAGGTAATCACAACGGCTAATAAAACTTTAGAAGAAATTTTACCTCTAATGATTGACCGAGTGAGAAAAGGTCTTTCTGTGGTGCGTCTTCATTCTGGAGACCCTAGTTTGTATGGGGCGGTTTATGAACAAATGCAACTTTTGGCGGAAGCGGGAATTGATTTTGAGATTGTTCCCGGAATTAGTGCATTTCAGGATGCAGCAGCTAAGTTAAAGGTGGAGTTGACTGTGCCTGGGTTGGTACAGACTATTATTTTAACAAGAATTAGTGGGAAAGCAACGGCTGTTCCTTCAAGGGAAGAATTGGGTAGTTTGGCAGCTCATGGAGCCAGTTTATGTTTATATTTGAGTGCCCGATATGTGTGGGAAGCACAAGAAAAGTTGATGGAACATTATTCGGCTGAGATACCTGTGGCGATATGTTATAGGTTGGGATGGCCTGATGAGAAAATTTGGGTTGCGCCTTTGGAGAAAATGGCCGTTGTGACTGAAGAGAAACAGTTAGTTAGAACCACACTTTATGTGATTAGTCCTGCTTTGGAGAAGCTGGAAAAAGTAGGGCGTTCTGGTCTTTATAATCCTGAACATAATCATTTATTTCGAGGAAAACATAACAGAGAAAATTAAATTTAACTAATGGCAAATCATCCCAAAATTTCAAGATAAATAGCTTTAATTAATCGAAAATTTATAATTCCTGAAATGGATGGAATTGATTAATTATGACTATTAAAACCGACATTCCGCATATATTTATATATCTTTATGTATATTTACATTTTCAAAGAGACCTATGCCAAAAACCTTCATTATAGAACTTAATATCAATAAAATTTATTAATAACTAATTTTTAATGAGAAAATTAGTTACAATTCTTTCAAGAGTTAAAATCAATGATCATAGCTATAAAGCTTTCAGGGAAAGCATTAGGAGCGATAGTTTAAGAAAAATCATCAATTTAATAGGACTTACGCAGGCAAACTGAGAAACCCGGTTTCTCGTAGATATTTATGTGTTAAAAACAATGATTTACTGTCTTAACCGGTTTTCTTTGCGTAAGTTCTGTTAATGTTAAGAAGTGCGGAATGTGGGTTAGAATATCTGATGAATCCATCCTCCTTCCTCAGAAATAGAAAAACCAACCTACCTCAAAGTTCGTATAGTTACTAAATCTATAGAAAAATTTTCCTTGACCTAGTTTTAATTAAGGGTCACTGAACTACAACACCCATTATCCCATTGCTAAAAGCGTTTGGGACTGCTTTTTGTAATATATTTAAACTTCCATTGACATCAGCATTGTATTTGAGACCATTTGAAGCTTTATAAAGTCTTCTTCTCACTCGTTTACCACTAAATCTATATTTGACAGCTTTTTTATAAACTGGTAAATCATCCATAAAAAACTAGCAGTTGAAGTATAACTCTCTTCATTAATTATTACTTTTATTCCTACTAATTTGGCTTTGTATTTTAGTTGTTCAATTAATTAAAAAAAAGGAATTTGAACAGGATTTTGATTGTTTTTCCCCAGATTTATACCTTGTTTCCAGTTAGGATTATTTCCTATTACTAAAATTCCTATCTGGTTCTCTATCAGACCATTAATAATATATCTGCTAGTCTTATTTAGATAATCATCAATCTTTACATTTCTTTTTGTCGATAATCTTTTGATTCGATTACTACTTTTAGCATCCTTTAATTCTGATTTAACTAACCACGCTGATAAACGTCAGTATTGGCAACCCTTGATTTCGGAAAAATAATAACTTTATCTACCCAAGGGCCAGCCCCACCTTTGACTAAAATTGCAAAATTATCTTGATTGGATGACCTATTTTCAACCTGAACCACAGTTGATCCTACTACCAGATAACCTGCCTGAGCTGGTGTTGGCAATCCTAAGACTACGGCCACTACAAGAGTAAATACTGCGACTAGCGCTCCTAGACGCTGAATTGTGTTACATATTAAAATTGTTTCTTTCACATTTTGGTAGTCTCGATACTTTTTTTGATATCGAACTGTGATCAGCATAAATTATGGAGTTTAAAATGTCGATAATATGTGTGAGGATAGAAGGAGAATATCCAAAAATATTGTGTTTATCTAAAGCTACAAGTCCAAAAAAAGACTTGCCCTAAACTGTTAGAAACAACCCAAATCTCATAAAAACAAACCCACAAATCACAAGTCCTGTCTATAATTAATTACAAACCAATTTACCCAGTAGATAAACTGGCCTCCATGGTTCATATCAAACGTTTGGAACTGACCAATTTTAAATCTTTCGGTGGCACAACCACTATTCCGTTGCTGCCAGGCTTTACTGTGGTTTCTGGACCAAACGGTTCTGGCAAATCTAATATTCTCGATGCACTTTTATTTTGCCTGGGGTTATCCACTTCCAAAGGTATGAGGGCTGAACGGCTGCCAGACCTGGTAAATAATAGATTGGCTGGACGTAAAACTGTTGAGACTATTGTTACTGTTACTTTTAATTTAGAAGACCTCTCACATCAAAATAATGGCCATAATGAACATGCTACACCACCGCCAGAACCACCGACAGTAGAAGAAAATGGATCTAAGATTCCGGAAACTGAAGACTCTTTCGAAATAGCTAATTCTTTTGATTCACTATTAGAGTGGAGTATCTCTCGTCGCCTGCGAGTTACTAAACAGGGTACTTATACTTCTACCTACTATATGAATGGTCAGCCATGTACTCTGAGCGAACTCCACGAACAGTTAAATCAACTTCGGGTTTACGCTGAAGGATATAATGTGGTTCTTCAGGGTGATGTGACTGGTATTATTTCTATGAAGCCTCGCGAACGTCGGGAGATTATTGATGAGTTGGCAGGTGTGGCTCAGTTTGACAGAAAAATTTCTCTGGCAAAAGGAAAGTTAGATTTGGTTAAAGAGCAAGAGGAAAAAAGTCGCATTGTAGAAAAAGAACTGAAAAAACAATGTGAGCGTCTTTCCCAAGATTGTGTAAAGGCTAAAAAATATCAGCAACTACGAGGGGAACTGGAAGAAAAAAGTCTCTGGCAAACAATACTTAGATGGCAAAATCTACAAAAACAAGAATGGAAGCTTAGGGAAAATATTGAGTCTGGCGATCGCGACTTGGCTGAATTTAACCGAAATCTTCTGGCTAAAGAAACTGAAATTAAACAAGCTAAAACTGAGTTAGATGAACTCAATGCCCAAGTAAAGGCTTTGGGGGAAGAAGAACTTTTACTTTTACAGTCGACTCTGGCTACTCAAGAGGCGGAGGGCCGTCAACTTCAAAAAAGGCAGAAGGAATTAGAAACTACTATTAAGCAGACTAAAACTAATCTTAGCCAACTAGAACAAGAGGTAGATAAGCACCGCCAACATTTAGAAGTATTAGCTACAGAAAAGGTTGTCCAAACTCAAGATGTCTCATTTTCTGAAGCTTCTTGGAAGGAAGCCCAAGAAAGTCTTAATCAACAACGAGACTCAGCTAGTACTATTGCTGATACTGCTGAAGCTTGGGTAAAGCAACAAGGTCAACTTCATCATCAAATTGAAACTCTACAACAAAGTCTCAATCCCCAACGGACTGAACAAGCTAGGGTGAGAGAACGAGCTTACCAGTTAGAAAAGCAAATTCAAGAACAGCAAGAGTCTCTGGAGGTTTTAGGGGTAGAAATTGGAAGTCAAACTCGACAGCAGAAAAAGGTAAAAGAGTCTCAAGAAACAGCCCGGTATCAAGTAGAATCTTTGATGAAACAGTTAGAGGGTATAGAACAAGATCTACAAATTCAGCAAGATACTCAAACTCGCTTACTACAAGAACAAAGAGACAGACAAAGAAAACTTGATAAGTTAGAAGCCCAACAACAGATAATTCAGGAGGCTACGGGGACTTATGCTACTAAAATGCTACGACAGTCTGGTATTTCGGGGATTTGTGGTTTAGTGGCACAACTGGGGAGAGTTGAACCTAAGTATCAACTAGCTTTAGAAATTGCTGCTGGTGGCCGTCTAGGAAATATGGTGGTTGAAGATGATGGAGTGGCAGCCTCGGGGATTGAATTTTTGAAAGGACAAAGAGCTGGACGGATGACATTTTTGCCTTTAAATAAAATTAGACCTGCTGGGTTGAACCGGGATAATAGTTTACGTTGGGGAGCGGCTGGGTTTATAGATTATGCGGTGAATTTGATTGAGTGTGACCCCCGTTATGGTCATATTTTTGCTTATGTGTTTGGTTCGACGGTGGTATTTGATATTTTGGCTAATGCTCGTAAGTATTTAGGTAAGTATCGGATAGTTACTCTGGATGGGGAGATATTGGAAAGTAGTGGGGCGATGACTGGTGGAAGTATGTCCCGTCCTTCGGGAGCCTTGCATTTTGGTACAGTTGATGGTAAGGAGTCGACGGAAATTGGGGAAATGGAAGGTCATCGTCAACGTTTACAGGAAATAGATGTGGTTCTGAAGCGATGTGTGGTGGAGATAGATGGGTTGAGAGAAAGGGTGAAAGAGCGATCGCAAGCTTTGACGGAAGGACGGCAGTATTTTAGGGAAACTCACCTAAAGGTAGAACAAATTGAGGCTGAACTCCAAAGATTGATTAAACAAAAGGACCTTGGAGTTGGGCAACTAGGGAGAAATACTCAAGAACTGGCTGATTCTCAAAGTAGGTTACTGTCCCTAGACCAAGAAATTCCAGCTCAGGAAGTCCAGTTAACTGAGTTAAGGGAAACTTTGGCTGAGTTGGAAAAATCTCATACTCATAGTGAGTGGCAACAGCTCCAGGCTATGATTCGTTCTCAAGAGGTAGTTTTGCGGGAAAATGAAGCTACTTTGCGGAGTGCTCAACAGAAACTACAGGATTTGGAAAATCAACAGCAACTGTTGCACGAAAAGATAGAGGCAATTTCCTCTCGCCGTTTAGAATATCAAAAGCAAGAATCGGAGTTATCTAATACCATAAAAGAAGTAAATAGTCAAATCTTAGTTATAGATGAGCAAATTAGCCAGACTAAATCAAGTATGGCCAAAGTGGAAGAAAGGTTGGCCACAGAAAAACAAAAACGAGACCAAGCTGAAGGGAACCAGAGAGAGCTATATTTGGCCAAACAACAATTAGAATGGCAACTCCAAAAATTACAGGAGTCTCAACAGGGACGTAGGGAACAGTTGGTCCTTTTGCAGGGTCAGTTAGAAGAACAAAAGGTAGAACTTCCGGACCCATTGCCAATGGTGCCTGAAAAGATTAAGATGGGAGAGTTAGAGAAGGAGGTGCGATCGCTACAGAAACAACTTCAAGCATTAGAACCTGTAAATATGTTGGCCCTCGAAGAATATGAGCACACTCAGAAACGACTAGAAGAATTAAGTGAAAAGTTAGCCACTCTAGAAGGAGAGCGGACAGAATTGTTGTTAAGAATAGAAAACTTTACTACTTTGAGACAACGTTCATTTTTTGAAGCTTTTAATGCTGTAAATCAAAATTTTCAGACAATTTTTGCTGCACTTTCTGAAGGAGACGGTTATCTCCAGCTAGATAATCAAGAAGATCCATTTAATAGTGGCTTAAATTTAGTAGCTCACCCTAAAGGAAAGCCGGTACAAAGATTGGCCTCCATGTCTGGAGGAGAAAAGTCTTTAACAGCTTTAAGCTTTATTTTTGCCCTACAACGGTACCGCCCATCTCCTTTCTATGCTTTTGATGAAGTGGATATGTTTTTAGATGGGGCAAATGTGGAGAGATTAGCTAAAATGATAAAAAAACAGGCAGAAGAAGCTCAGTTTATTGTGGTAAGTCTGCGTAGGCCAATGATGGAATCATCAGAGCATACTATTGGTGTTACCCAAGCTAGAGGGGCTCATACCCAGGTTCTAGGTATGAAAATGACTAAAAAGTAGATATACAGAACTTGACCTTGTTATGAGGTATGCCTACCCAAGCCAGAAAGCCAGATACTCGTACTACATAATTCCCTATTTGCCCTGTATCTTATATGCCTGAAATCTGTATTATTCCTGCTAAACTGAAAGCCAATTTAAGAAAGGGAAAGCAGTTAGGGAAGCCAGAAGGGAATATTGACATTCTCCCAGGTCTAAAGCCATAGGAACCACGACCGAGGGGTACTTCCTCGGCGGGCTGAGATTTCACAGGCTGCTGCTACTTTTGCAATAGTCCTATGCTGGCCTCAATATCCGTTTTTTGTCTCGGATTGTCCACCCGCGACTAATATATTTCTTGTAAACTAACACAGGATGATAACATAGCCTGTGAAAAAAAACAACTAAAAAGTCGCCCTAGAAGTGCGAGGCTTTAAACCCAATTTTTCGGTGACTGTTGACTATAATCTGGTATTATTGCTAATAATATACGATTATATATTTGATGCTACCAGGTTAAAACCGAACTGGACCTATAAATAAGCAGCAAGAAATTATGCTAGTTTAGTAGACAGGTGCAGTTCGTGATGCTTATAATTGAAAGTTCTGGTTAACTAGAACCATATTTTAGCATAAGCAAAATCATCCAGATAGGAAAATAAAATTCCCTACTGTTATCTAAATGTTCACAGAACACCCGGGCTCTCCCATAGGGGAGCGTCAGGGGGGTGTCAATGCCCTATTCCATTGTTAATGGTCAAATCTGAGTGTGGCTGGCCACAAAATTCAGAATTTAATTCTACCTGGATCTTACTTAATCCTTTTTATTTAACTATTGACTTTTAATTTTTGACTTTTGACTTATTATTTAATTATTTTAAGAATCGGGATGAAACTATAATGACATCTGAAAAAACACGCCAACGCTCCGAACTGTTAGGAACTCAAATAATTACTCGTGATAAAGGTAAACGCCTAGGAGTAGTAAGTCAGTTATGGGTAGATGTTGATAGACGGGAGGTGGTGGCCATTGGACTACGGGACAATATATTGGCAGTGGCTGGAATACCTAAGTTTATGTTTCTCAAGAACATCCGTGAAATAGGTGATGTTATCTTAGTAGATGATGAAGAAGTAGTAGAAGAAGATATTGATACTGAAGCTTATAGTAGCTTGATAAATAGTGAAGTTTTGACGGAAAATGGGGATTTATTAGGCCGAGTTAGAGATTTCAAATTTGATACAAAAGATGGCAGAGTTACGTCATTGATTATTGCTTCTATTGGTATACCCCAAATTCCAGACCAAATTATCAGCACTTATGAAATGTCTATTGATGAAATTGTGGCTAGTGGGCCCAATCGTCTAATTGTTTTTGAAGGTTCTGAAGAAAAGCTACAACAGTTAACAGTAGGAGTGTTGGAACGTCTGGGTCTGGCAGAGGCACCTTGGCAAAAAGAGGAAGAAGGGGTGTATTATCCTCCCACTGTAAATCCTGACAACCAATTAGGTCCAGGACAGTCAGTCAGTCGTGAACCTATTCGTACAGTAAAACGTCCTACTCAGGAGATGTGGGAAGAAAACTGGAGTGAAGCAGAACCAATACAACGTAGAGTGGTTGAACCAGAGCCAATACAACGTAGAGTGGTTGAACCAGAACCAATACAACGTAGAGTGGTTGAACCAGAACCAGTTTATCCCAAGTATTATGAAGAACCAATAGCCCCTCCTCCACGACAATTAGAACGAGAAACAGTTTATGATGACTACTATGAGTCGGAACCTGTTGCTTCCCCATCGCCGCGCCAGGTAAGACCAGAACCTACTAATAATGACTACTATGAGGAAGATAATTGGGGTGACTCAGATGCTAGGTATGATTATGAGGAGGATAGATATGAGGAGAAAGAGTATAAGGCAACTACAGAGTATGAATATGATGAGGAGATAGAGAAAGATGCTTGGGCTGATGATGAGACTCCAAAGTCTTATCAAGCGCCTCGTGTAAATATTCCTCAGAAAACTAAGGTGCCAGAATATGAAGACTACTAAGTGGTCAATATTATGATGAGTTACTCCTGGCTTGGGCCTTACTAATTAAATTCTGTGACTTCTGAAAGCTAAGGCGACATATTTAGCTAAATTTTCGGGAAGTCTCGCGCCATAATCTTTGATTTGGCGTGAGATGGGTTGCGGGTTAATTAATGGGACTGAATGGGACGTTATAGTCATTTTAAATAAGAATGAGATATTTTTTGCCTGAAATACTTTTATAGCAAGAGGCACTTATTTCAATTCTATTGTGAAACGACTATAATTGACAATATTATTCTGGGTTTTTTTGATTCTAAATTTGTGGTGAAAAAGTCCCCAAATAATTATCCCAAAGAACTCCCAAATAGCAAATTTTTAACTACCTCAATAACAGTTTCTGGAGTATTCACAACAAAGACTGTTTGAGGTGATAAAGAAACAAAAAAAGCCTGACTTTCTAAATTATTATTCAACAAAATCACCTTTTTATTATTCTTAATTGCTAAAGCAATTTCGGAGGCAGTACCTACCCCCATTCCGCAGGCAATAACAACGTCACTAGTAAGTACATTAATATTATTACGACTATTACCCATATCAGTAATAATGGGAATATCTACAGCCTCAGAAATACTATGAAGATTATTGTCAGGCAAAATGCCAATGGTTAAACCATTAACAAATTTCGCACCCTGACTCGCAGCATGCATGACTCCAATATTTCGCCCTCCTGTCAATAATACCCAAGATTCTTGAGCAATTAATTGGCCGAGTTTATAGGCATTTTTTAGGTCTGTTGGGGTGGCGCTGCTGCCTGGACCCATAACACCGATGATGATTTTTTTCATTTTTGGTGAAATTTTTGTTTTCTATTGAAAAATGAGGTATTAATAAATTTTCATTTGCCAGTAAATTAGTGTTTTGAGAATTTATTTACCTCTAAATTTTGCCTAGGTATTTAGCTAATAGCTGAGGGCTGAATGCTAATATTTTTCTTGATAAAATATTACCAATTAATGATTTTATTTTTTGTTTTTGGGTTTGGTAAAATGCCAGGTTATTCCTCCTGCTAATAGGGTTGCTAAAATGCTTAAGATTAAAGTCAAAATAACAGGATGAATTGTTTCTAATTTTCCGGTAGATTTGAAGGTTAGAGGCACATCAATATGACCAGTACTAGAGGCAATAATTCCTCCTGTTCCTAATCCTATACCAATAATTTGAATGGTTCTTTCTAAGTGGCGATCGCTTTCTAATTGGTCTGTTTCTGCTATACCTCTAATTGCGTTTACCAATTGTTCAAATAACTGCTGACCAGGGGAAAGATAGTTAATATCGGTTTCAATTTGTCTGTGCCAGAGGTAGCAGGTTTTATTCAGGAAGTCTTGCCAATATGGGGGAACTTTACTAATATTTTGTATCTTTTCTAGACAAATTTTGTAATTTGTGGTATTGGTTTCGAGGGCGGTTTTATGTGCTTTTAGGTCTCGCACATAACGGGAATAATATAGATAGTCTTTTGGTATTTTTTCGAGGATTTGTTTTAGAGATTCTAGTCTGGTTTTTGGGTCTTCTGTTATCTTAGAGAAGTTTTCCATTTGTGTTTCTAATTTGTCGTAGGATTTTCTGGCTTGAGGATACAGATTTCGTGATTCTTGATGGATAAAGTTGATTTTATGGCGACAGCACAATAATTGTAATATCCATTCATAGGATTTTTCTGCTGGTTTTAATGTTTCTGCTCGACTATTGTTTAATAAGACTAATATTTTGAATGGTTGATTTTGGTTGTTTAATTCTGTTGCTTGATATTCAAATAGTAAGCTTTTAAATAATTCGCTTTGGTTGAGAAATAGGGGTTTTATTTGGGCTGGGTTGAATAGGTTTTCTATACATTCATCGGCTATTTCTTGGGGATTTATTTCTGGGTCTATTTCTCCATAAATTAAAAATGTTTCTCCTAATGATGGTTGAATTGATGAGGGTAATAGATTTTTGATAGGGAGTTGTTTTAGTTGAGATATGTCGAGTTTTTCTTCTGATGATTTGGGTGTGAGGGTTAGGTCGGCGGCATAGGTGTCGTTGAGTATAAATGGTTGGAGATTACCTTCTATTTTTAAGTTTTCTATTTCAATTAAACCTAAGTCTATTGTTTGCTTTGATTTAGTCATCCACCAGTTATTTTCAAGGGATTTAAAGCCTAAATTATAATTGCCATTTTGGTCGTAGCAAATTAATTTCTCTCGTAAAGATTTGAGTTCTAAAAATGGTAGTGATTTTTCTCCGAGTTGGGCGAGGTTTTCCCATAATAATTTACCTTCCTGATGATTTGTTTTTGAATCTTCTAGGAATCGAGAATGTAGATGAAATGCTAATAGGCTAATTGTAAAATTTTTCATTTTTAGATTTGGTATTGGGTTTCGTTTTTCAACCTAACCAGGGAGTTAGTGGCTGCTATATAGATTTTTTTTATAGCTATTAATATTACTTTTGTTGGGTTTCATTCTTCAAACTAACTTACAAGTTGGTGGCTACTATATACTTTGTTTTACGGCTATTATATTATTTTTCAACTTAATATTATGTCCGGAGAATAAGTAATCAAAAAGTTTTTGTTTTTAGTAGGGCAAGAGCCCTATCTGCACCTAGCACTCTTGCTCTACCACTAACTTTACAGCGCTTTTCAAATGGATGAACTACATCGCTATAACTAAAGCCTTGTAGGGAGGTTTCGCTACGGGACATGAAACCTATTTTTGTTGTGCAATGTCCCTACTGTGGTCGACGGACATGAATACTGCTGTAATATCATCAGAACTTACCCATACGCAATTTTATCTAGGTCGGTCAGATGTGGGGGCTTTCTGGCATTCGCCTTCCCCCTCAGGACCTACCGGGGGGTCAGTCTTGATCAGCTTCGGATAATCAGTAATCAAAAATAACTTTCCCTGGTATAGTCATTTCAAATAAGAATGGAAGACTTTTTCTGCTGAAAGTTAGTTATGGCAAGAAATATTTATCTCAATCTAAATTAAAATGACTATATATTACAGCGCTTTTCAGATTGATAGCACATGGTGACAACCAAAACCTTGTATGGACCTTACATGTAGGGAGGTTCCATGGAAGGTGCCTACTGTGGTGTACTAAAATGAAAACTGCTATAATATTATTGGCGTTGGGTTTCATTCTTTAACCTAACCTACAAGTTTGTGGCTGTTATATAGATTTTTTTATAGCTATTAATATTACTTTTGTTGGGTTTGATTTTTCCTAGGCATTCAGCTATTAGCAGTCGGCTCGAGGGCTTTTATTTGTTGGTCATTTTGGGCAAAAATATCCATGAAAGTAATAAAATACTTACGTAAAGCTGATGGTCTTTTTCGTGTCGGACTTTTGATTTTTATTAGAGGCTAATTCCTGCTGATAGCTGATAGCTGATAGCTGAATAATTAACTTTTTTAAACCTAACCTAAAACTACAATTCACAAAGTTTAACTTGATGATTTATTGTCGGAATTTTCTTCTTCTTGTTTGGGTTCAGGAGTATTTTTTTTGATAGCATTAAGTATTAATTCTTTGGCAGATTCACTTTCGTTTCCAGGTTGGATTTTGACGCCACCAAAACCTAAGTAATTCCAATCAATATTTGGTAATTGACGTAGTGTAAGTCTGTAAGTTTCTTTAATTTTTGACCGAGATTCTGGCTTTAACCAATTATTAATTTTTTCGGCTATTTCTTGATAATCTTCTGGCATTTCTTCTACGAATTTTAATAAGTCTGGGTATTCTTTAGCTGGGATAGCTTGAGCATTTATAATGTCAATAAATGCTTGGATAGTTTGTTTATATTTAGACATGGGTTATTCTCCTTTTCCTACAACACAAAAACCAGCCCAAAAATAAGGTGAATTATATGGTTTACAGTTGGCTCCTTCTTGATTTTCGATTTGAGTAAATTTTTCGTCCAACATGACTTGCCAAAAGTCGATTAGAGGGGACTTGCTGACCCACTCTTTCAATTGTTGCACTTTTGTATCTCTTAACCAGTTTTGGGCTGTTTTTAAGGCTACTACTATATTATCAGATTTTTCTAATTCTTGATATAATCTTAATATTAATAATGCTGTTGCATCAGCTCTCACACTCCAAAGACTGGCAACAATATTTGTACTTCCTGCTAGGAGAAAACCGCTGGGTAAACCTATATATTCTTGATTGAAGATGTCTGTTAATCCTGTTTCGCAAGCGGCTAGGGTGACTAGGCGACATTTGCTTAGGTTTAGGTTTTGAATAATATCTCCTAATGTGAGTTTTTCATCGGCTAATATTAATCCTGAATCTAGGGGAGAAGTAGGGTCAAATTCTCCGTGACAGAAGAATAATATGGAGTTAGCAAGGGATAATTTGGGATGGTTAATTAATTCTGATTTTGTGGCTTTATTTTCTTTGATAATTTCTACATCATTAAATTGTTTTTTGATTATTGAAATAATGCCTAAGTCGTATAAATCTTCGGTGGGGGTTTGAATGGCAAAGAAACTCTGAAAATCTTGGTTCTTTCGTTCTCTTACTTTTTGCAATATTTGGCAGCTTGGAGCATAATTTACTCCCTGGTCAAAATAATCCTGGAGATATTTTTTTTCTGGATTTTCTGGAGTTTTTTCTGGGTTATTAATGGGTAAGATATGAAGGGGGAAAAAATGTAGGAATGAATGGGGAATTAAGGTGAGTCTTTGACATTCACTTTGGAGGATGGGTTGGAGTATTTCTTTTATATGTAAAATTTCTCCTAGTTTTTCTAGGCGAGTTGTTATTTTTGTCTCCCATTCTTGTTGTAATTTTTTGGCTTTATCCTGATTTTCTTGAGCTGCTATTTTTGCTATTTTAAGTTCATAATATTTTTCTAGATATTCTTTTGCCCACTCCTTTAAATTTTTCAAGTCGTCTTCGGTAGACTGCCACATAAATAATTCTGATTTTGCTGTTGAGGTTGGGGGAACTAGGGTAAATGCTAGGAATGTGTCTCCCATAATATACCACTCAATAATTGCTGTCTGCTGCTCTGTGGCAAGTTGCTGAATTTCTCTAAAGGTTATTGGTTGCACTTCCTGAGTTAGACGGAAGGTGGGGTCGTATTTCTGAATTTGATTGAATATTTTTTCTAACTGTTGTCTGAGTTT
Organism: Trichodesmium sp. MAG_R02; assembly: GCA_023356605.1. Lineage (GTDB taxonomy): Bacteria > Cyanobacteriota > Cyanobacteriia > Cyanobacteriales > Microcoleaceae > Trichodesmium. The sequence goes on from JAKQYE010000169.1 coordinate 13,764, forward strand.
CTGTGATCCTTCGTTTAGCTGTTTCTCATATTTTTCTAATGATGTTTTTTCTTGTGTGTTTTGCTGTGATAGTTGTTTTCTGACTTTCTCTAGTTCTCCTTTGTTGATGCGAATTTCTTTTTGTTGTTGTTGAAGTTGTTGGGTTATTTCTGGGGGTACGTTATCTTGAGGAACTAAGTCGCGGTTGGTGAGGAGTTGGACTAGGTTTCGTGCTTGGCTGCGCTCGGCTATTTCTAGTGCTTGTTCTGACTTTTCTAGATGTATGTATGCTTGGATGGCTTTGTTATAGATATCGATGTTTTCTTTGAGTATTTCCTGGCGGCGATCGTCGGTGGTTGCCCAACTGCGGGTGAGTTCCACTGCGGTTATGGCTTTTTTATAGTTGTCGGCGGCGAGTTGCCAGTTTTGGTT
>JAKQYE010000017.1 GCA_023356605.1 Trichodesmium sp. MAG_R02
ATCCCGCAAGGCATAACGTCTAGTCATTTAGAGCAGTCCTCTTTATTGTATTCCTGTAGTTATTTTTCATAAACATACTATAGCCTTAATGTCAACCTCTTTAATTGATGACACGCCCTAGTATGCAAGTGCTTATACATTTATTATCACCGCATCAGTTAACTGGAGGTTTAAAGGGTTACTATCCAAAATTCGGATTTTTATGAATGCTCCTCATAATTCTCTCAACACAGGTTATCCTCTAGTTAATTTAGAGCCTGGATATTCTGGTCAGCTAACTCAAAGACAAGTCATAGGGGAGTTTACGTCCCTAAGGGGAGAGAAGATGTTAAAACTTGCCACAAAATCTGAAATTTTTTCGGAAAAACTCTTGCCATATTCGGAATGGCTATGCTACTATTGTTAGTTATGTGAGGGTCGCTAGCTCAACGGTAGAGTACTCGGCTTTTAACCGATTTGTTCCGGGTTCGAATCCCGGGCGACCCACTATAATCGCTTGGCCTGGCCTGTCATGAGTGATATGTGAGATGTTTCTGGCGATCGCAAATTGTTAAAGAATTTCTATATATATTTCCATGGAATATAGCCTTTCAGTTAACTAAGCTTCAGATATTTTGATTGACAATAAAATTTATAATTCCTTAACTCTTTAGTTGCCTCTTGGTGAGTCATCCTCCCAGGTGTTAACTAGGGCTTACTAATTGAATCTCTAAGCATTGACTGATATTAGCAATTATCTTTATGCCCTCGAAAAAATTTCCAGCTTTTCGGTTGCTCTTACTCATGTATGTTGTTATTAAGGATCGAATAATTGCAAAAAAAAATGAAGGGATAAATATATCCAACTACCTAGTTAATTCTGATTTATCGTGAGTTCGGCCCTCCTAAACTGAGTGATTAGACTTTTTGAGCGTACCCTCAGTATAGATAATTCCTGAAATATGGCCTTTAATTTAGCTAGGTGGGTCCCATTTTTAACTATTCGGTTGATGAAACCAAATATCTAGGTATTGATAGACATAATCTTTAATTTGTCTTAAGATTATCGTAATAATTAAGCTTAGGTAAATAAAGTTACTAATAAGCTAATAATAATAATAACAAAAGGATATTAGGAGGAAAAGGTATGGCTATTGTACCAATGCGTTTACTACTGGACCACGCAGCAGAAAACGGTTATGGCATTCCTGCATATAATGTCAACAACATGGAGCAAATTCAGTCCATTATGCAGGCCGCAGACGAAGCAGACAGCCCTGTAATTCTCCAAGCTTCTCGTGGAGCACGCAAATATGCTGGTGAAAATTTCCTACGTCACTTAATTTTGGCTGCAATAGAGACTTACCCCCATCTTCCCATTGCCATGCACCAAGATCATGGTAATGCGCCTTCTACTTGCTATTCTGCCATGCGCCATGGTTTCACTAGCGTAATGATGGATGGTTCTCTAGAGGCAGACGCTAAAACTCCAGCTAGCTTTGAATATAATGTTAATGTTACTGCTGAAGTAGTTAAAGTTGCTCACTCCATTGGGGTAAGTGTAGAAGGTGAATTAGGTTGTTTAGGTTCCTTGGAAACTGGTATGGGAGATAAGGAAGATGGTCATGGAGCAGAAGGTAAGCTTTCCCACGACCAACTTTTAACAGATCCAGATGAAGCTGTTCAATTTGTAGAACAAACCCAAGTAGATGCTCTAGCAGTTGCTATTGGTACTAGCCACGGTGCTTACAAGTTTACCCGTAAGCCTACAGGAGAAATTTTAGCTATTAGTCGAATTGAAGAAATTCACCGTCGCTTACCTAATACTCACTTAGTTATGCACGGGTCTTCCTCTGTACCTGAAGATTTGTTGGCAATTATTAACCAATATGGTGGTAAGATTCCAGAAACTTACGGTGTACCTGTTGAAGAAATTCAAAAAGGAATCAAGAGTGGTGTTCGTAAGGTGAATATTGATACTGATAACCGCTTGGCCATTACTGCTGCTATTCGTGAAGCTGCTGCTAAAGATCCTTCTAACTTTGACCCTCGTCATTTCTTGAAGCCCTCTATCAAGTATATGAAGCAAGTATGTCTAGATCGTTATAAACAGTTTGGTACTGCTGGTAATGCCAGTAAGATTAAGGTTCAAACTTTAGATGAGTTTGCTGCTAGATATGCTAGTGGAGAATTGGCAGCCACTACTAAGACAGCAGTTACTGTATAGTTTGTAGCAAAATTATAGTTTTTTAGCTAGGTCCTCGAGAAGCCTCACGCCATAATCAAAGATTATGGCGCGAGATGAATCGACAGTCAATCAATGGGACTCAATAGGACATTGATTGACAATGTTATTCTGGTTTTTTTTTACTCTCAATTTGTAGTGAAAAAGTACCCAAAGAATTATCGAAAAGAACTTCCAAATTGTTCCCACTGCGGTAGAGTAATAGAGCGTGATGTAAATGTAGGGATAAATATAAAAAATAGGGCGCTACGGCATTGAGTCTTTAGAGATCGTGGAGTCCGGAGTACTGGGACTATTAAGCAAGGAGCCCACACAACAGCATCAGCTTAGTGTGGTGTGTAGATATGTCACTCCAAGTTTTTAATTACTTAATTAACCTATGAAAAGTCCTTAGAATAACTTAAGACTTCTCCTTTTTTCCAGTTTGAACTGCTTTTTTTTTGACTAATTTAATTGCCGCTACATTTTTCGTGGATTCCTCCCTGTTTACAAATATAATTAATTTGATTGGGGTTTAAGTTCTTAGCAAAATTGAAGTTAACCCCTCTTAAATGATCGGATTTGAATATATCTAGTGGGTTGGCCAAAAATTGATCCGCCTGATTAGGTTTTGGAACTGCCAATTTTGCTCCTTTTAAGTCAGTTCCACTTAGGTTTGCTCCTCGCAAATCTGCCAAACTCAGGTCTGCATTTCGTAAATTAGCATTTTGCAGTTGGGCATTCTGAAAGTTGGTATTAGTTAATAGGGCTAAACTTAGGTCTGCCTTTTTTAAATTAGCTCTACTAAAATTGGCCCCTGATAAATTTGCTCCTTGCCAGTTTGATTCTCTAAGATTGGATGATTGGAAAGTAGCACCTTCAGCTTTCACTTTACTTAAATTAGCTCTATATAAATTAGCTTCTGATAAATCAGCACTTCCTAAATCTGCACCTGTAAAACTTGCCTCTGTTAAGTTGGCTCGGTGTAGGTTTGTTTCAATTAACTTGGCACTGCTGAAATTTGATTTTATTATAATAGAGTTTGGCATTTTAGCTTTACTAAGATTTGCTCTCAACAAATCTGCGTGTTGCATAACAACTGGACCCAATATAGTACCCGTTAAATTGACTTCTATCAGATTTGCACCACTTAAATCAGCAATGGAATCATCAAAAGTTCCCAGACGATTATCTTTTCCCGGCCCATAAAAGCGACTATTCTTAAAGCTAGCCTGATTCAGAATAGCACCTCTGAGTTTCACTCCAGACAAATCCGTGTTTTCTAAAATTAAAGTAAAACTTGCTGGAGTCGAAGTAATTTGGCCTAAGTCTACACCACTCAAATTAACATTTTTAAGTGAGCCACTATAAACTTTGAGAATCTTGGCGATCGCTTTTTGGGTAGCTCGTATTCGCAGAGACACTAAAAGTTGCTCTTGAGTATTACCACCATAACTTAAAGACTCTAGGTCATTTTTCAGAGCTTGATTTAAGCGACGTAGTTCTGGCAGCGCAGTTGGTCCAGCACTGACTAAAGATTGTTGAATTCCGTCAAGTATGCTTGGTTCCTTTTCTTGGGCCAATAAATCTACCAATAATGGTATGGCACGGGGATCTTTAGTGGAACCAAGGGCTAAAACTGATACTCGTCGTTGCTGAGGCTGATTGGAAGTTAAAGACAACTTGTTGACAAGAGCCAGGAATAAATCATTATCTTGTTGTTTAAACTCCCGCCAGTTTGCTTGATTTTGAATATAAACTTGAGTGCCAAAAATAGTTCCCAAAACAGAGGCCATACCTACAGTAGTCATAACTAACAAAGTCATGCCCGGATTTTGTCGGACCCAAGGCCATAGATCAAAACTTTCTGATTTTTTTTGACTCAGAACAATTGTTGCTGTGGAAACTTGTTTTTCAGTATCATTTAAACTGAAAGGGTTAGAATCTAATTGACAAGAGCAAGTATCTACAACGAGAGTATTTCCTAACTGATCATGTCCTGTGCGACGTAGTTTATTAAAACGGATAAAATAAATATCAATAAAGGACGTTAATCCTCCTAATAAAAAGAGGATCCCCAAAGAAGGAAATGCTCCGGTAATACGCCAAATCAAGTAGGCAGTTCCCATAGGTAATCCCCATTTCCCAAAGCCTTCGCGAACCAAGGTTTTGTTCCAACCAGGAGAATTTCCTGAAGTTGCCACTACTCTAATTTTAAACCAACGCTTAGGCAATGTTTGACCTGTTGTTGCTAATAGAAATAATTGCCAACCTACGATTACTACAGGAGCGAATAATGCTCCAGACCATAGTAGATTAGCTAGGGGCGTTACTTTTTGATTAGGGTTTCGTAAAGGAATTCCGAAAGTATTGGCAATTACTTCTGTAGTCTTTGCTACAGCTGGGTTAAGAGGAACAGATCTGTTGCCTATGTTACCTAACTGGCCAAGATAAAATGGAACTGTTCCACTCAATAGAATAAGGGATACTTCCGTAGCCCAAGCACCACATCTACGAACCCAGATTGGTAGTTGCTTAGATTTTAATTGCCACGATGCCTCTGGGTTATTATTTATCCCCGAATCACGGCTTGTCATATTTATATATTTACTTTAATATTCTCAACTTTTAGATTGACTATCTGGCATCGTAATAAGTCTATACAATTTTGGAAAAGGATTTCAGTGGGATTATAGACTATTATTGTTATGTGGTCAAACTTATCTTTGAAATTTTGTTGACTGAGAAATAAGGTCTAGAGCTTCCCTTTTTATCGGTATAAAAAAAGAAGTTTAGGATTTTCTTGTCTCCCTATTGCTATAGGTACTGATAACTGATATGTCTACATTTCTTATTAAGGTATCCATATATTACCTAAAATTCAAAACCTATGTAAAGGTAGCATAAAAATCCAGAGGATAGATTTGGAAATAATTATAGGGATTTGATTGCCAGAAAAATGTACCAAAATTGGTTAAAATTATAGTGAAGCAATTAATAAATTATATGAGCAACAAAAATGGATGTATGAGAATAATAAATGAAGTATAGAAAAGAGAATAGTAAGTATGGAACAGTCTTATATTCTTCCCAATGGTAAGGGGGTAAAGTCGGAATAGCTGTAGAGTTGGGAATGAAAATATCAATCAGTTATATCCATGGATATATATTTTTAGATGAGATAGGCTAGGAAAATTTTAATGAATCAACTTATTTACAAAAACAAGTAGAAAAATATTATGAATATATAAGTGATTATACTGAATCGATACATCTAGAAAAAATTTATCCAAGGAAAGGAAAGAGAAAATATTCTCAACAAGAAGGGATAAGAATGATCGCTACAGAAGAAAAAAAACAAGCCAGAATTAATGAAATCATCAGAAACATAGTAGAAGGAAAATTGGGAGAGGGAAAGAAGAAGATATGAATGAGATTTAATTAAAACTAAATTAAGAGAAATATCAGAAAATTCAATAGGAATGATTATTTTAGTAATGAATTTAATCACTCTATTCAGAAGAGTGTTCTAGAACTTTCTTTGTCTTTCTTGGTAAAAACAATTAAAGTTAGGGATATTTGATAAGTTTTACTTGTACATACATAAAGTATAGAACAGATTAACTTATCTATAAAAAAAATAGGGCTATTGATGAGTTGTAATACAATATAGCAATCCTATTTTATTTGTGGCAAAAATCTTACTGCTTTTTAGACAACAAGCAATAGGCAACAGGCAACAGGCAACAGGTAAGAGTTTTAACTTTTTTATCTACTTTTTGATTTGTCGCAACCTATGCGCGGATTGCTATATAATGTTTAAGAAATACTATGTGGCTATAGCAATTTTATTTTAGCTGTGTCAATAACCTGATTGCTTTTAGGTAAAAAGGTTTGCCAGACTTTACCTGACTTGACTTTTTACTATTAGTGAATAACCAACTATTGTTTGGCATCTCATTTGCAAACATTATATATAAATTGTTTGATTTTTAGAATCTTTTCTTACCATAGCATGTAGATAAGTCTAATAAATCTGCTGGTAAATTTCTTGTGCTTGATTTACCTATAGCAATCCTATTTTATTTGTGTCTAAAAATCTTACTGCTTGTTGGGAATAGGCTTGAGTAAATGGGCAATGGGTAAGAGTTTTAGAGTTTATTTTATGTTTTTTAATTGTCACAACCTATTTGAGACTGCTATAGATCTTTAATAATAAATAATCATCTGCACAATTCTAGATATTAGTGTTTTTATCTTGACCTTTTCCTGAAGAATTAGGAATAATTAAAAGGCGATATCCTATATAAATAGCCCCGGCAAATACACCTATAGTAATCAATAAAGAAACTAGACCGATAACCGCTTCTAAAATATTGATGATACATATGGGGATAAGAATCAACCCTATAATTTTTCCCCATTGAGGAAGTTGCTGAAACCATTCTAAGAATTGTGCAAAAAAAATTTGAATTGATTTGAAAACATTAGATAAAGGGTTCAATGAATTTGAGACATTTCCTTCATTTAGTTCAGGGTTTTTGTTGAAATTTTGATTGTTGTGATAATTCATTTGAGATTTGTGTATGCTTTAACTAATCAGATTATAATATTTATTAAGACAAAACTATAGCAATCTGATCTGATTCGTCAAAATATATAGGAATCAGCAAATTAGATGGGTTTGCCTAGGGGGGCAAACCCCAAGTCTGAGCTTTTCCATCTTTTTATTCGATTTTTCACCTTCTTTGACTATTTTAACTAACAAGTTAAAGGTTTTTATGTTGACTCCAAATAGCTTTTTAAATTTTTTCGGTTTTATTTCCTTGGCTTGGTGAGCATTGTATAAGTAAATCTTATATTTTGTCCCTAGCGATCGCCTATTACTAAGCAATATTTTAACCTCTATTATATTTTGGCAAGAAGTCTAGTGAATTGACAAATGATTTGGGTTGCTATAGCACTTCTACTGAATAGTTAAAGATTGAGGCTATTTTAAGGTAGGAGGCAAGAGGCATTTATACTGAAGAAAATGAAGCTTACCAACTCAGAACTCAGTATTCAGAAATTAATAATGGTTATATTCTTAGATGGCACACAACAAATATGGGGTTTAAAGGCATAATAGCTTAGTGGTCATAGAATAATTTACCCGCACATAAACTAACATCAATTCAGACTTGCCATCCCTACCCTAGTCCTATTTCTCATTGAATTTTTCTTTCCTGGAGCTCCACAAAATGTTTAGAAATGAGGATTTAACCGTCTATTTTATGCAAATATTTTACAGTAATTTTAGTAGGTAAAAAAAAAGAATGACAACTTAATTCCATACATTAAAAACTATCTAAGAACCTAGTATAACTGTACCCTATAAACCAGCAAATGCACTCTATTATTTATAGAAGTTGACTTGCCTAAACTTCATCTCATCTGGGTTGTTAAAAATAAATCTGGACTTGATTTAATTCTCATTACTGAGCTACATCCGAAAATCTTGTTCCAATGAAAAATAAAGATAATTAGGGAGAAGGTGGTTAAGTATGTTATTTAACTCTTATGTTTTTATTTTTAGTTTTTTACCTTTAACTCTGATTATATTCTTTGGTTTAACCAAGTTTGGTTTAATTAAAATTGCTAAGATTTGGTTGATTATTAGTTCTTTTAGTTTTTACGGTTATTGGAATGTTGCTTATCTGCCTCTACTCATAATTTCAATTTTCTGGAATTATCAAATGGGTAGATTTATTGCTGATGCTAAACCAGAAAGTCAGCAAGCAAATGTTTTACTTTGGATAGGTATAGCTGTTAATTTAGCAATAATTTCCTATTATAAATATGCGAACTTTTTCTGGGATACCGTTAATTCAGTAGTTTCTACAAATTTGAATGCTGGGGAAATTATTTTGCCCTTGGCTATCTCTTTCTATACTTTTACTCAGATAGCTTATTTAGTAGATGCTTATCGTGGGGAAACAAGAGAGGCTAATTATGATTTACCTACTTATAGTTTATTTGTGGTTTTCTTTCCCCAATTAATCGCTGGACCAATTTTACGCCACGATGAACTTATTCCTCAGTTTCGTCAATTGCGTAATTTTATTTTTTCCCAGAAAAATATGGCTTTGGGTTTAAGTCTTTTTAGTTTGGGGTTATGTAAAAAAGTTTTGATAGCTGACACTATATCGCCTTGGGTAGCACTAGGTTTTAATAATGCTGAAGATCTGAGTTTTATTGAAGCTTGGGTAGGAGCTTTAAGCTACGCTTTTCAGTTATATTTTGATTTTTCTGGTTACTCAGATATGGCGATAGGTTTAGGGTTAATGTTTAATATTAAATTACCAATTAATTTTAACTCTCCCTACAAGGCTATTTCTATTAGTGATTTTTGGCGACGGTGGCATATTACTTTATCAAATTTTCTCAGGGATTATTTATATATTCCTCTGGGTGGAAGTCGCCGGACAGAATTGCGCTGTTGTAGTAATCTTATGATAACAATGCTGTTAGGTGGGTTATGGCATGGTGCAGGTTGGAATTATGTAATTTGGGGTGGTTTACATGGTGTTTATTTATCTATTAATCATTGGTGGCGAAAGTTAAATATTCCCATGCCGAAAGTATTGGCATGGGTAATTACTTTTATTGCTGTTATTATTAGTTGGGTGTTATTTCGAGGGCAAAATATTCAGGATAGTCTAGATATTTTATAGACAATAATAGGTCTAAATGGGGTTGTTATACCAGGAGAAGCTAAAGGTAAATTATCTGTATTAGTTAATTTTGGTTTCCAGCTTAAATCTTGGTCAGATCTGGCTTATTTGCCAAAACTTTGGGGGAGTAAAAGTTTCTCAATATTGACTTTAATAGTCTTAACTTTTTCTGTAATTTTGCTACCTAATACTCAGGAAATTTTAGCAAAGCTGAAACCTACTTGGTCGTGGGCAATATTGATTGGCGTTTTGACAAGTGTAGCTTTATTATCCCTGAATCGTGTGTCTGAGTTTCTTTATTTCCAATTTTAATTTTTTAGATAAATATGACTATAAATAATAAACTTAATTCTACTCACTCTCAACCTTTAACTGGCGAAAAAACAGAAAAATATATGGGAAATAAAAAAAATATTGCCGATATAATTGGATATTTCTCTTGTCAGTATTTTTACCTGTAGTTACTGTGGGAATAATTAATATTATTGTCAATCCTTATGATGTATTTGATACTCCTAATTTATTAGGAATAAATCATTCAAAACCTCGGAAATATAATAATGATCGCCTATTTAAAACAATTGATATTATTCGGATTAAACCTGTAACAGTTTTGCTTGGTTCATCTAGAATAAAACGAGCTTTAGATCCAAATCATCCTGCTTTAGCAAATTATCAGCCAGCTTATAATTTAGGCCTTGATAGCCCCAATGTTTATGAATTACGACGCTATTTAGAGCATGCGATCGCCAATCAGGAAGAATTAGGCCTAGTTATTGTCTGCTTAGATTTTTTCACGTTTAATTCATTTCACGAAAATCGATTGAATTTTTCGGAAAATAGATTAGAAAAACAGCATATTTCTGCAAAAGATTTTATCAATTTGACCTTTTCTATAGATGCATTGTTGGCAAGTCAAGAAACAATAGTTGATAGTCGTAAAACTCAAGCATATTATCTTGGTTACGGAGAAAATGGATTTATGCCTCAATTAAATATTGACCCTAAAAAAACGCGACAGAGATTTAACAGACTCATCAGTTACTATCTTAAATATCGATACGCCAGATATCAACTATCTGCTCAATTTTTAGATGAATTAAGAAAAATAGTGGATTTATCTCAAAAAAATCGAATCAAGTTAATATTATTTATTTCTCCTTGTCATGGGACTCACTGGGAAGCTATGAAAAGAAAAGATAAATGGTCAAATTTTGAAGAATGGAAACGTAAAATTGTAGAAATTAGTGATGTATTTGACTTTTCTGGATACAACAGTATCACAACTGAAGCTATTCATAATAATATGAAAAATTATACAGAGAATTCCCATTACACTCCTCAAGATGAAGTGAAGTTTATAAAAGAAATACAAGAAAAGTTATGATAAAAAACTTGCACAAAAGACTTAATAAAATAACATTATAGGTATGGAAAAAGATATAGAGAATAGAGATATTGTAAACTGTGAGTCATAGATAGCTAATAATGATAGACTTAAACTAAATTTTATCAAAAAATAGGATAATTAATAATGAGTAACCACCTACCTACTCAAGAGATCGGGTTATATAAAGGTTCCCCTACTCAATTAGATGTATCTATTGTGACACCTATTTACAATGAAGTTGATAGTATTCCTCAACTACTGGAAACTATTTCTACTACTTTAATAGAAAATAAACTTAATTACGAAATTATCTGTGTAGATGATGGTTCTCAGGATGGTTCGACAAAACTCCTAACAGAATTAGCTCAAAAACGTAAAGATTTAAAAGCAATAATTCTCCGTCGAAATTATGGGCAAACTGCAGCTATGGCAGCAGGGTTTAAGTCTGCTACTGGTAAAGTAGTTGTGACTTTAGATGGAGATCTACAGAATGACCCCGCAGATATTCCCCTATTATTATATAAGTTGGATGAAGGTTATGATTTAGTGAGTGGGTGGCGCAAGAATAGACAAGATAATGCTGTTACGCGACTACTTCCTTCTAAAATAGCTAATTGGATAATTGGTAAAGTTACAGGAGTACAATTACATGATTATGGTTGTTCTTTAAAAGCTTATCGTTTGGAGTTGGTTGCTGATATGAACCTCTATGGTGAATTACATAGATTTTTACCAGCTTTAGCTTTTATTGAAGGAGCAAGAATTACAGAAATACCTATTAATCACTATCCTCGTCGCTATGGTAAAAGTAAGTATGGTTTATGGCGAACTTTCCGAGTTGTGATGGATTTGTTAACGGTGTTTTTTATGAAGAAATTTCTCACTAGACCTATGCATATTTTTGGCATGTTAGGTTTAATTTCTGGGGGGTTAGGGTTAGTTTTTGGTATTTATTTAACGATTCTGAAGTTTGGTTTTGGTGAAAATATTGGCGATCGCCCTCTACTAATTTTGGTTGTTGTTTTATTACTAGCTGGTTTACAATTATTCAGTTTTGGTTTATTAGCAGAGTTACTCATGCGAACTTATCACGAATCTCAAGAACGTCCAATTTATCGAGTGCGAGAAGTTATTAGCAAAATGAGGGAGTAGAGGGTAAGAGGAAATAATTGATAAATAAAACTACGATTGACTAAGAAATGCAATGCCTCTGTATAGGAAGACTCAAAATTTATTAAAAATGCCATAATTAAGGAGCTACATGACAGCTAACAAGCATATTGCGATGTGGACTTGTGCGAGAAGTCGTTCAACACTTATGACGCGAGCTTTTCAAGAATTGGACGGATGTGTAGTTTTTGATGAGCCATTTTATCCTCCATATTTAACAACACAAGGGTTTGATCATCCCCACAGATTAGAAATTATTGAACGGTATGAAACTGATTATGAAAAAGTTATATCGAAAATAACTGGTAATTTACCTCAAGGGTACTCTTTTTCATTTCAAAAACATATGGCCAACAATCTTCCCAAAAACCTAGATTTAGACCATTTAATGTGCCTTGATAATTTTTTTCTAATCAGACATCCTCGTGAAATTATTGCTTCGAGACAAAAAATATACAACTATCCAAAAAAATTTACCTTGCATGAAATTGGTATGGAAGATCTGTATAATCTTTTCTTTCTAATTAAGGACAAAACTGAAAAAGTACCACTTGTTGTTGATTCAACTGACTTAATAAAAAATCCCAACAAAGTTTTACAGATATTATGCACTAAACTAGGCTTATATTATTCTGAGAAAATGTTGACATGGCAGGCCGGCATGAGAGAAACAGATCCTCTATGGGCAAAAAGTTGGTATACAACAATTATCAATTCAAGTGGATTTATTGCTTTTACTCAGCAGGAAATAACCTTACCTGAGCATTTAAAGCTCATTTTTGAAGAATGCCTACCTTTTTATGAGGAACTATATCAATACCGTATGACATTATAGTCTGACTTTGTCCCTAGCAAAAGAATTACTATAAAGGTTTTCTGAATGATTAAGAATAAACAATATCGTATTAACAAATCAGAAATAGAAATAACGCCAAACACTTCATTAATTGATGTTATCAAAAAGGTAGTTGGAAAAGATGCTATTCGCTGGTATATTAGCCAAATCACATCAGATGAAATGATTATCCAAGCTACACTGTACTCTAAACAGTTTGCTGAAATGGATGAGTCTGTAGAGGGACAGTATTATCCTGGGAAAACTGTGGTGGTAAACATTATTCCCACAGGTATTGGTTGTAGTATTGGAGGGTATGCTGGTGATGCCACGCCAACAGCTAATGCTATAGCTATCACAACAAATGTTCAAGATTTACCTTCTGAAACTTACGCCAAGCATTTCCGAGGTGAATGTCCCAATCCTGTTGGTGGTGTTGAAGCCATTATGTCACACCTTATGATGAAAAAATTCCAAATCCCTGTTGCTCACGCCCCTTTGCTAAATATTAAAGATTTAGATTTGGTAAATAATATTGTTGATGCAAGAGGAGCAGGAGAGATGGCTTCCACAAGTGGTTTAGCCTGTATATTAGTTGGTTTACAAAAAGCGCCACAAATTAAACAATCCAAAAACCGCATAGCGGATATTATCTATATTAATAATGTATTAGCTGTAGTTATACCTACAACTTGTTTAGGAGGCGTGCCTATTTTACAGGCAGAAAAATATAATATACCCGTTATTGCTGTGGGAGAGAACCATACCATTTTAGATGTCTCTCAATCTAAACTCCAATTAAATAATGTTATTGAGGCTCACAGCTATGCTGAAGCTGCTGGTCTAATACTAGCTCTCAAGAATAACATTCACTTGGAAAGCTTATCAAGACCTTTAATGACATTACGACCATAAGCATTTGTTCTCCAATAGGCATCCTCTAAAATAAATCCCTTGCCCTGCAAAAATTTCAATACGTTCATGATGTGTATATTCTCAGTAAGGAGCTTCAGTTCATGCTTATTGAACAGGACTTAGGTAAAGACACTACTTGTAGTGTCAATATCTGAATTTATTGTCAATAATGCACTATATATAGCTGCACTGGGTAAGTCCTGTTGAAAATATTGTTTAGACTTATTATGAGACAAGAATCGACTTGCTTACAGCGCTTTTTAGATTGATAAACCACATCGTCACAACCAAAACCTTATAGGGACGTTCCATGCAAGGTCCCTACTGTAGTTTACTGAAATGAAAACTGCTGTATTTGATATATACAAAGGAAAATCATCATGGATATTAGCAAAAAAGCTAACTGGTCAGAAGTTTACGTTCAGCCAACCCCAGCATCATATTTACAGATAGTATCTCAACAAGAATATAGAGTACCTGATTATGGTATCCAATATCTTCGCCCGCTGTTGAAAATGTTATATGACAAAGAACAACGTCCTATAAACATTGTTGATATTGGTGCATCTTATGGTATTATTTCCACACTTTTGCTCCATGATTTAACGATGGCTCAACTCATTGATTTTTTCATCAAGAGGGATGGCGCTAAAGAACCAACATGGGCAGAAATAGAGAGATTCTATAAGCATCAAAACATCCGTCATACAGAATATAAATTTTATCTATCAGATAATTCTAAACCTGCCATGGATTTTGCAGAACGAGTTCAGGTGTGTGAAAAAGCCTATTGTTTTGATATGAGACATGAACCATTACCGGAGGAGTTGAAACACATTGTTGAAACAACCGATCTCTTTATTGCGACAGGTTCTCTTGGATACATTGGTGAATATTTCTTTCAGCAAATATTTCCTATTATCTCTCATAACTCTTTATCACCGTTATTTGCTTTTGTTATCTATCGAGCATTTTATTCTTCTGAAATTAACAAGGTGTTTCAGGATTATAACTATACTCTGCTCAAGAGTAGTGTTCCGTTTAAGAAAGGGCGGAAGTTTGCTAGTGTCTTGGAGCAACAAAACACTATTACGTCTTTACATCAAAAGAATATTAATACAGTTGGTCTTGAGGATGAAGGGTTTTATGCCTGTGAATTTTATTTGGGTGTACCTGTGTTGGAAAAAGAAAGGCTATATAGTTGGTTAAGACAAGAGGATCTAAAATATTAGGGGAGGAGTTCCTCTGCCTTTAGGCCTGAAAGGATATCATAACAAAAAAGTAAGTTGCCTAAACTCAATACTCCCAACATTGCACTTGCCCAACCAAGGGGGATTTTTCAGCCAGAGAAACCCTGGTTCCTTAAAGTTTGCAGTAAGGCTTGAGCTCTAAGATAGATATTTCAAGGGCCAAATCTCTACTACAAACCATATACTTTTGAAGCACTAATTATCTGGACATGATATAATCTAGAAAACTTCCGCTCCTTCAAACTGCTTAACCTTTTGAACATTAGCAGATTCTCCACAAGTTCGAGGGGTAGGAAATATTTTTTCAGGATTAGCTAAACCTTTGGGATTAAAAACACTTCTTACCCATTGCATAGTTTCCAAATCTATTTCATTAAACATCAAAGGCATATAACATTTCTTATCTGAACCAATGCCATGTTCTCCAGACAAACTACCACCAACCTCTACACATAACTTGAGAATTTCCCCACCTATTTCTTCTACTTTTTCCAAATCTCCCTCTAGAGAATCATCATATAAAATTAAAGGGTGAAGATTCCCATCTCCTGCATGAAATACATTTGCAATACGATAACCATATTTCTTACTTATTGCCTCAATTTCACCCAAAACATAAGCCATCTTTGTCCGAGGTATTACGCCATCTTGTACATAATAATTTTTACTAATATTACCAGCTGCAGCAAAAGTAGCTTTTCGCCCTTTCCATAATTTCATCCGTTTTTCTGGTTCATTAGCGGTAGTAATTTCTATAGCTTGATTCAGTTCACATATTTCTTTTACTCGTTGTTTATTCACATCAACTTCTAGCTGTGAACCGTCTAATTCTACTAACAAAATAGCTGCTGCGTTGCGAGGATATAAACCAGTCTTAACTACATCTTCTACAGCATTAATACTAAAATTATCCATAATTTCCATTCCTCCAGGAATTATGCCGGCGCTGATAATATCTGACACAGTTTGTCCAGTATTTTCAATACTAGGAAACCCTGCTAAAAGTACGCAGACTGATTCGGGATATTTAAGAATTCTCAGAGTAATTTCTGTAGCTATTCCCAAAGTACCTTCGGAACCTACAAATAAACCTGTTAAATCATAACCTGGCATCTCAGAAATTGGTCCGCCCATGTCAAGTATTGAACCTTCAGGAGTAACTATTTTTAATCCTAAAACATGGTTAGTTGTTACTCCATATTTTAGACAATGAACCCCTCCAGAATTTTCAGCAATATTCCCACCAATTGAACAAATAATTTGACTGGAAGGGTCGGGGGCATAATAGAAACCAGCCCCACTAACTGCTTGTGTTACCCAGTTATTAATAATCCCTGGTTGTACAACAACTTGTTGATTTTCTAGGTCTATTTTCAGGATTTTTTGCATTAATGAAGTTACGATTAAAACGCAGTTTTCTATTGGTAATGCACCTCCAGAAAGACCTGTTCCTGCACCTCTAGGAAGCCAAGGAATATTGAGGTTATGACATATTTTTACTGCTTCTGAGACTTGTTCGGTGGTGCGGGGTAATATTACTAATGCAGGTCTTTGACGATAACTAGGTAGACCATCACATTCATAGACTAATAATTCTTCTTTTCGTTGAACTACGCCTTTTTTTCCAACCACTGCTTCAAATTGTTTGGCGATTTTTTTCCAATTGTGTTTTGTTTTTTGTTCGTTTTTAGTAAGCATTTTATTTATAAGTATATAGAGATGTGATTTTAAAGATTATGTTTTCAATATATAGCAATACTATGAATTTTCGTGGCAAAAATCATACTTCTTTTTAAGGAACAGGGAAAAGAGAACAGAGAATAGATAAGAGTTTTAAAAGTTTTATTTACTTTTGGATTTGTCGCCACCTATGCGCGGACTGCTATAGCATCTGACACGATATTTGATATTGGGAATGCTTTAGCATATTAAATTATTAGATCAGTTTATTAATAAGTACTAATGATAGATTTTTTTATCCTACTGAAAAATATTTTAATTACCAGAGAAATTTAACTTAGAGCTGTACCAAGTTTATCCATGAATATTTACAGTACAAGAAGGGTAAAAGACCCGCGAATATTAACTGCAAATAATAAGTTCCATATTTCAACAGTTGTATCTTCTAAATGCCCCCTGTTATTTAACCCCACTGCATTAACTAAATCATCTGCTCTACCAAAATGGCGATCGCATTCTGTCACTAGAAAACGACCATCAGATTCTTTGGTCAAATCAGTAGGAATAAATATACTACGACAGTTCAATTCTTCTAAAGTTTGCCTCACCTGTGCGCCTTTTTCTTAATTTCTGATAAATATGTGTTTGTTGTTTATACTATACATAACTTGAGAAAATATATGTAATTAATTTTGCATAACTACTTAGCTTTAAATGAGTTACAACATATTAAAAATTATTCAATAATATTCAAACCAAATCCATAGTTTAATCATGTCTTATAACCGAGGGATTTTCGTACAATCTAAATCATATAGCAATCGTAAATCCGGCATATAAAATCACTAGTTTTCTTAAAAAATAGCTCCAAGTCCTGTTCCTTTTGCCTTCTAGTCACTCATTTCTTTCACTATCTAGATAGGATTTCTATACAAAATATATGATATGTGGGAGTGTTTAAGCAGTCCTAAATTATTTGTAAAATCACTGAAATTCTTAAAAAATAACTCTTTTAGTATAAGTTCCTTCTGCCTTCTACCTTCATGCCACCCATTTCTTTTACTATTCAGGTAGGATTGCTATATGAACTTTCAACTATAGGAAAAACATCAGGATAAGCTTGCCAAACATTTTTAATAAAATGTTGTAATTTTTGATGTGAAACCTGTTGGTCTTTCTCCTGACTATCTAGGAACTCCAATTCAGTTAAAAGAGGAATAAATTCTGTATCAATAGCTTCTCTAAATAGACAAATCGGCCACACCAAATCTGCACCCTCCCGCAAATCCCAAATAGTAGATTTTTCGGAGTTGTCTAGATGATTTTTATACTTACTTTCTGAAGCAAATACTTTTAATAGCAAAGGGCGAACCCAACACATTTTTCGTGTTGCTAATATCTGAATTACTGCTGCATATAAACAAGTATATCCATATTCCAAACAAACAATTTGATTAGGTTGGAAATTAGGAATTAAATCTTTTGATGCTGACTTCATAGACAAAATACCTGAGATAATACATAGCAATCCTCAATTGGTTGTAACAGATATAGATATAGTAGTAATAATAACATCTCCGGTCAAAATACTAAAAATATATATTATAAATGAACTAGATAATTTTATCAATCAGACATACATATTCCAAAAAAATTAAAAGAGCTTTGGCGGGAAAAATGATTTTATCAGAAAAATTCTACCATGAAGTCCAAGAATTATTAAAGGTTTCTCACAGTTTTATTAGCCAATGGAAAAACCAAGCACTGTTTCATGGTGTAGAAAGTTTAAAGCTTCAATATCAAGGAACACAAGGTTATTTAAAGTCCGAAAAAAAACACAGAACAATCGAGTGGTTGAGAGGACGAGATTATCTAAGATTATCAGACTTACAAAACTATTTGCAGAAGGAATATAATGTGGTTTTTGAGTCCAATCAAAGTTATTATAGCTTACTCAAAGAAGTGGTTAGGAGTTGTAAAAAAACTCAAAAGAAGAATTCAGCTAATACCAAACTCAAGAAAGTTGTTACAGTATTAATTTGTCAACTATTACTATGCAGATAAAACTACTGTAGTAATATTTCATGAAATTGGTATAAAATGATAAATTAGTAAAAGAAAAAAAATCAATAGGATAATTGCTGGCTGAATGGCAACTGGAAATAGAGGCTGGAAAACTCCCAATATTTATGATTAATGAGTGTCATTTGCTATGGGGAGATGTACTAGGTTACCCTTGGGAAAGAACAGATAAAAAAATAGAAATTCCGCTGAAAAATGAATTTGAAATACAGACTTATTATGGAACATTAGACTATCAAACAAAGGAATTTATTCTTCAATCATATAGATATGGAAATACTGAAAATGCCATTGAATATATAAAGTATTTACACTACTCAAAGCCACTCAAAGCCAGGGTAAAAGATTGGCAATATTTGGGGATGGAGTAACTTACCATATATAACTCTCAAGCAGATCGAGAATATTTAATGACAATTAATCAAGATTTATCAGAATAAGAATGGTTGAGAAATTGTACGCTCATCTGCTCCAAATGCTCTGGAGCAAAATCCTGTTTAGGAGCTAAAATTACTGGTCTTTCTTTCTAAAGATTTTTTTGCTATAGCAATCCTATGGGTGTTCGTGGCAAAAATATTACTGCTTTTTAGGAGAAAAGAAACAGGGAACAGAGAATAGATAATAATTTCAAAAGTTTTATTTACTTTTTGATTTGTCGCAACCTATTTAGTATTGCTATATAATCTTCATCCTACAAAAATAAAAGGGCATTATTATATGACGACCTAAAAAATAAGACAAAGATGCTAACCAAGGATAAATGCTGGAGGATTTTGAGTTAACTTGAGATTTTACTTTTTGGATATAATGAAGAGTTACTATCATTCTTTACCTTAAATCATATAACTTTCTTTTTTGACTCTAAGGTGAATTTTATTGCTGTTTTTCTAACATTTTTGAATGACACTTATTGTACTGTCAAGCACTTGTTTTAATCTCTTGTAGATTAGGGTGAATTTCACAACAAAATTGATTTCTTTTCCTATTATCTAAACTTAGCAAACCAAGACTGTAATTGTTGACGACAAGCCGTTTCCATTATTCCTCCTAATACAGACAAACGATGATTAGAAAAAACACTATCTGGAAAATTAGCCACAGTGCGAATTGTGCCAGTTTTGGGATCGTCCGCTCCGTAGACCAATAAACCTATTCTGGCCTGCAATATTGCCCCACTACACATTGGACAAGGTTCGAGGTTAACGTAGAGAGTGCATTGATTTAAGTGCCAATTTCTCAAAATTCGTCCCGCTTGTCGCAAAGCCAATATTTCTGCATGACCAGTAGGGTCAAAATCTCGCTCTCGTCGGTTTTGAGCTTCTGTAACCAACTTACCATTTGAGTTAACTATTACAGCAGCTACTGGTACCTCTCCAGCATCACCAGCAATTTTGGCCAGCTCCAATACTCGACTCATCCATTTTTTATGGACTACATAACTAGAATAGTCAATCATCATAATTTTTCCCTACATGGGAAACTAAACTGTTTTAATACCTGGATCGAAATAAGATAATGGGTTTTAGTCCATAATCAAACAATGTTTTGTATAAAAATATCTTCGAAAAATTAATTAAGCAACAAAGACAAAATGCGACGAAAATAAGGTTTTTGCCACAAATAAAATAGGATTGCTATAGTACTATTTTGTCGCCAATCTAGATAATCAAACTGTTACACCACAATTATTTTATCGAAGATAGATCTATTTTGAGATGAGTTCTCTTAATTTGCCAGAGAACTAAGTCCCCTTTTTTTCCAAAATGAGAATTACTAGCCATTAGGTAACATCAGTAAGTAATTTTCATGCTATAATATACATTGGAAAACTTTGCTATGTAGTTGAGCTTTAGTGTTAATGAAGGTAGAAAACATTGAAAGCTAGATGCAAATCAACTTCAGTTGTTTGATTGATGAATGAGAACCCTAAATCATAATCTTTTGATTATGTTGGTGTTAGAAGTATTTCTTGCCTTCATGAAAGTGGTTTTCCATTATAAATCTTTTCTTTATAAATATGACTAATCAGCCTTTGAAAATAGAATGGCAAGTTGTTAAAGACTATAGTGATATCCAATACCACAAAATGGACGGAATTGCCAAAATCACAATTAATCGTCCTCACAAACGCAATGCTTTTCGTCCTAAAACTGTGTTTGAACTTTATGATGCTTTTGTGGATGCTCGTGAAGATACAAATGTTGGAGTAATTTTGTTTACAGGTGCTGGACCTCATACAGATGGTAAATATGCTTTTTGTGCTGGTGGAGACCAAAGTGTAAGGGGTACAGCAGGTTATGTTGATGAAGCTGGAATGCCACGGTTGAATGTCTTAGATTTACAACGCTTAATTCGTTCCATGCCTAAAGTTGTGATCGCCTTAGTGGCTGGATATGCTATTGGTGGAGGTCATGTTTTGCATGTTATTTGTGACCTGACTATTGCAGCTAACAATGCAATTTTTGGACAAACAGGCCCAAAAGTAGGCAGTTTTGATGGTGGATTTGGGGCTAGTTATTTAGCAAGGATTGTAGGCCAGAAAAAAGCACGAGAAATTTGGTTTCTCTGTCGGCAATATACTGCACAACAAGCTTTGGAAATGGGTTTGGTAAACTCCATTGTACCAGTGGAAAACTTAGAAGCAGAAGGTATTAAATGGGGATTAGAAATTTTGGAAAAAAGTCCGATCGCCATTCGTTGTCTAAAAGCCGCTTTTAATGCTGATTGTGATGGGCAAGCTGGTTTACAAGAATTAGCTGGTAATGCCACTCTTCTTTATTACATGACAGAGGAAGGAGCTGAAGGTAAAAATGCGTTTTTAGAAAAACGGACTCCAGATTTTCGTAGATATCCTTGGCTACCGTAACCCTTGCGCCACTTGTCTAAGATTTCTCCTCAGCTCTTAGATTAAATTGATTCACATCTGTACTTAAATTTCTTGGCCATAAATAATAACTCCTACTGTATTAAAGGAGCTGAAGGTAAAAATGTGTTTTTAGAAAAACGGACTCCAGATTTTCGTAGATATCCCTGACTACCGTAAACCTTGCGCTACTTGTCTAAGATTTATCCTCAGACCTTAAATTAAATTGATTCACATCTGTACTTAAATTTCTTGGCCATAAAGAATAACTTTTACTGTATTAAGGAAGCTGAAGGCAAAAATGCGTTTTTAGAAAAACGGACTCCAGATTTTCGTAGATATCCTTGACTACCGTAAACCTTGCGCTACTTATCTAAGTTTTCTCTTCAGCTTTTAGACTAAATTGATTCATATCTGTATTTAAACTTCTTGGTCATAAAAAATTACTCCAACTGTACTACTTGTTTGATGAATTTTATTAGTAGCAGGTTGTAGGGGTAAGACTACTTCTAATGTTTTATCAATTTTCTGATGCCACATAACTGTATTATTGAGTTTTTCCCAAGATGGTGCAAAAGGAGACATAGCCAATGAACAGGCTTTCCAGTTACTTTCAACTGCTGTCATTAACTTTTGGCAAACACCACCACGTCTTCCCTCTGGGGAATAGTATCGACAATGACGACAAGTTACCGTAGATTTCATAAAAATTTTCCTAAATTCAATTTACTTTACTTTAATTATTTTGAATCCAAGTGACTTATAGTTTTAACCTATTAAATCTATTGTTACATCTTAATTCTGAATATTCCTGTAAATTAGATAAAGTTTATATTATTTTTATAATTACTTTATAAACATATACATTTATGTAAAATCATAGTTAGGAACAATGTGTTGATTAATACATTATGACAAAAACTTAATAGGGATCAAGTGAAAACACAAGTTATATCAAAGTAAAATAAACAATATTTCCCACAACTACTCAGTAATATTTCTGACTATAAATTTGTTAATATAAACTGAAGAGTTGTCAAAAATTATCAACAAATTATTAATTTATATTAATTCTTTTATCTTTTAAATTAAGTTTTGTTAGTAGTAATTATGAGATTTTAATATTTATATAACTTACCCACCTACGCCTATTTCCTAGGGCAAATATTTCTAACTGATAACTATAGCGCTATATAAATGCATGTTTGATATTCCCCTATTCTTTATTCTCTATTTCCTGCCACCTGAGAAACTAAATTTATTGTCTTAACCAAAATGTGTAGTGCTATATCAAGGCTTATACAGCGCTTTTCAGATTGATAAACCACATCGTCATAACCAAAACCTTGTAGGGAGCTTTCACGGAACGTCCCTACTGTAGTCTACTAAAATGAAAACTGCTGTAATCGAAATAGTATGTATTAACTAATTTCACTATGTTGATCAATAGTATCAGGAACCCTGTGGTTCCTAAGGTATTTATTGATCAGGACTTACGCACCAAGCGCTATATCTAGTAGGGGTTAACAGCCATTAACCCCTACAGATAGTGTATATTTTTATCTGCATGGGTAAATCCTATTGATAATATTCTCCGCGCATTGCGGATCCAATCTCACCACCAATAGCCCAAAGTCGATCTATATAAGGCTGATAGCCATCATATCTATATATAACTCAGGTTCAATAGGGTTTGCTGGAAAAGTCTTTTGAAGGATGGGTTTAGAATCGATTCCTGTCTACACTCGAGAATTGTAACGTCTTGGGATTTCAATCCACCCATAAATATAAAAAAAATAGGGTGGTGGGGTATCCCGTCCTTAAAGCAGATTCTGATCCGATGGGATAGCGAGACTCGAAAGGGAGAAATCTAACACTATAGCTAATGGTTAATTAGGAGTATGTCGCCTCAATGACCACTGTTTAGTGGCACAAATTGCACAGACTGACCAACGTTGAATTTCTCCAGGAGGGGTAGGAGATTGGCATTGAGGACAAATAGGTAAAACCTGGGAACGATTCTTCACAGCTTCCGCCCATTTCTCAAATGTGGTCTTAGGATCTTGATTTTTGTGAGTGGACTTTAGCAAGGGTAGTTTTTCAGACTTAGGAATCATGCTAGGGTGTTCTAACCAATCATTTTGTTCAGTTTGTCCTGATTTATTAGGATGACTTGTATGCCACTGGGCAGAAGAAAACCGGATATTATCCAGGGGTTGTGCCAAAATGTGATTGAACTTTTGTAAAAGTTTGGGAACCCGAAAACTAAGTTCTTGAGACAAAGTGACACTCGAGGTTGCTACATACAAAATTCCCCGCTTAATATATAAAGGTTTGGTTTTGATAGCTACAACCCCTAAAATTTCTTCCCAACATTCCATCACCTTTTGAAACTGTTTTTCTTGGGTCGATCGCTCCATGATTTTGAGAGAGGCTAGAATTTGATTGAGAGATTGAAAATCCATACCTAAAATTTTGACTAACAGTTAAACTATTGATATGAGCCTTACCCCGAAAATAAATTTAGATATGCCAGTAGTGCTATAGCAATCCTATTTTATTCGTGGCATAAATCCCACTGCTTTTTAGGGAACAGGGAACAGGGAATAGAGAATAGGCAAGAGTTTTAAAAGTTTTATACTTTTTTATTTGTCGCAACCTATGGGCGGACTGCTATATATAGTTCAATGGGTTTAAATACCCGAAACATAAGATAAGGTTTGTTTGGATTGCCTAAAACTTGCAAGGGAGCTTTAAAAGGCAAAAATATGTAGCAATTTTTTTTCCAATTAGTATAACTAGCAGGAGTTCTCAAATGAATAAAAGTTTTATAGTAAAGTCTACTAAAAATTCTACCCAAGAATTGAACCCAACTTTACAAGCTGTAATTGAAAGTTTGGATGTAGAGTTAGAAGCAGAACTAGCAAGATATCGCAAGTACCGTAGACAAGTAGAAAATTCCTCAGTTTCTCATAAGAATAGTAATAAACAAATTTATAAAATACCTGAGTTGATGTCTATATTACCAGTGGATGACCAAACAACATCCTCGTTGCGTTTATCTGAGATAGAATCACCAAATGAAAACTCTAAAAGTTTCCATACTTCTACCAAAGAAAGTTCACCAATGGCGATCGAGCCTCCCACACCAGTAGAACTTAGTATAACCAAAAAAGGTAATGTAGAAAATCATAATAGTGAGAAACAGACATCTCAATCAGCTCAAAATAGTTCTATAGCACCAGATAATTATCTTGAATCTTCCGAGAAACTTCTAGAGAGTTTAGATGAGTTAGAATCAAGTAGTCAGCAGAAATCTACTTACTTGGCAAGTTTGTTTACTCCTCTGGGAATAGCTTCAATGCTTTTGTTTTTGATCTCTTGTACGACTCTGGGTTATTTGGTAATGAACCCATTAGGCCTGAGTAATCTGGGTTTAGACCGTCTGTTGAAAAGTACTTCTGCTGCTAAAAAAAATACTAATAATATTCTAGGTGGGGAGCGGCAATCTCTACCGGAATTTTCTGAACTTCCTGACTTAGGATCTCAAGAGTTTGTTGATTTAGATTTGAACACTCTAAGTAACATTGATCCTAAACCTAGTCAGTTCCCATCCCCTACAGCAAAAGCAAAACCTGTGGTGCCACCAAAAATATCGGGAGGTGCTAATATTGCTAATCAATCTACTAATAACTCAAGTGCAGAACTGGATTACCTCAGGAACACTTTATTGCCTCACACTACCCAATCTTCTCCAATTCCATCTCCAATGGCTCAAGCTTCCCCACAAACTTCTATTAGTTCAGAAGTGACTAAGCCTATTAAATCAGATAATGGTTGGTATTATGTGGTTGTGGATTATGTGAATCAAGAATCTTTGTATAAGGCACAGCAAATAATTTCGGATGCCTATATTCGTGAAACGACTAATGGTCTCAAGATACAGATGGGAGCATTCTGGGAACCAGAAAGGGCAAAAATTTTTCTCCAAGAATTACGGCAAGAAGGACTGGATGCAAAATATTACAAGTTGAAACCTGAGAATTCTTAATTAGGGTTTGCTGAATAAATTTCAAAAACTGACGCAGTAAGGAGTTAAGGCATTTTAAATCATAAATTGTGTCTGATTTTGAGCTAAAACACGCTCTTATTCCAGGTATCTATCCCACATTCCGCACTTCTTAACATTAAATTGATAAGTTTTCTTAATATATTGCCCCGAATCCTCTCCCTGAAAGGCTTATAACTATGGGTATTAATTTTAAGTTTTATAAAGAATTGTGACTAATTTTCTCATTAAAAATTAGTTGTTGATAAATTTTATTAACTTTAAGTTCTAGAATCAAGGTTTTTGGTAATAGGTCTTTTTGAAAATGTAAATATACATAAAGATATATGAATATCTGCGGAATGTTGGATGTATAACGGGACACACCATGTACAGAAAAGTAGGCCAACATGAAACTCCATCAGAAAATTTTGAGCTGCCATTCAATAGCCAATTATCCCCAGAAAATCCTTATTGAATTAATGTACATAGAAAACTAAGGTATAGCAGTGCGCTCTGGCATATTTACCTTACTGAACTTTTTGAACTAGAAGGTCGTAAATACCTGAGCAAGTAGCACTGTATATCAGAAGAATTAGCGACAGAATTAATCCCAAGTTGAAGCCGTTTATCTGCTAACTTTGGCAGTAGTTTTATGCTGGTCGACCTGTCCGTTTCTCGTCTCGGATCGCCTACCCGCGACTAACTATATTTCTTAATGAACTAAAAGTCGTGATAACATAACCTGTGGAAAAAAACAAACCAAAAAGTCGCCCTAGAAGGGCGAGGCTTTAAACCCAATTTTTCGGTAAAGGTCATGCTTTTCATGTCGCGCAGCGAAACAGAGGTGGGATTTCTCCCGGAAAAGCTAAATGTCCTTCTATTGCTAAAAGTCTTGCTGAAAGATCAAAATTAGAATAAAAGAAAGTTTACATCTTATCAAGTTGTCTACGTAAATCCTCCAGTTCTGCATCAACACCAGATTTCTCGGGTGAACCTTGATTAGAAGCTGGTAATTTGCTCTGATTTACTGAACCCCCTGTCAGTTTTGCCTTCATCGCTGCTAACTCATCATCAACATTGTTACTAGCTTCTAACTGTCGGAAATCCTCTTCCAGGCCACCACCAGCTAAATCTGCTGAGGCTTCGGAACGAGCCTCCATTTGCAGCACCTTTTCTTCCATCCGCTCAAAAGCTGCCATTGCCCCGCTAGTATTAATAGAACCTATTGTATTATTTAGTTGCTCCTGAGTTTTAGCGGCCTTCAATCTCGCGTTCAAAATATCCTTCTTAGCCTTAGCCTCAGAAATCTTACCTTCTAAAGCTGTAAGATTCCTTTTTAGGGTTTCCACCTGAACTATTTGACTGTCCAAAGACACCTTCATGGTGTTTGCTGTCTCAGAATAAGTACTCTTGCGCTGTAGAGCTTCCTTTGCCAATTTTTCATCTCCCTTTTGTAGAGCTAACTGTGCCCGAGAGTACCATTGATTAGCTTGAGATTCAGCTTGATTGTACTGTTGTTGGCTGCGTTTCTGAGTAGCAATAGCACTAGCAACTGCTTGACGCAACTGGACTAAGTCTTCTTGCATATCAACAATAGACTGTTCTAAAACCTTTTCGGGGTCTTCAGCCTTATTCACCATCTCATTAACATTAGCTCTGACGATACGACTAATCCGATCAAATAATCCCATAATATTATCTTTCCTTTTAATTGACCATTTGTTTAAGTTGGTTCCCAGCTTCTAATGACAGATATAGCTATTCTAGGCCAAGCTCTTGATTAGTTGATTAGGAATATTTTCCTTATAGCTATGATATCCAATTATACTGAAACAGTGAGAAGCCCTGCAAACTTCGGTTAGTTTATGTAAAGTAATTGGTAATAGTAGAAAATCTTCATGTTCTAGGGATAAGTTCATGACCGTAAATTAGTAAAAATCAAGAAGCACTAGTATTAGTAGCTTTCTCCTAACGGATACCCTGGGGGAATAGCTGGATCTTAGGGGTCAGGGGGCGTGATTTTTGACTCAGGAGTCATCACTCAGGTGAGGGAACAAATTTCTGACTACTCCATACTTTCATAAGAACAGATTTGTTTGATTCTCCCTAAAAGTTAAAAAGGGACATGACTTAGGCAGAACCAATATATTTAGTAAGGGTTAAGGGCCGTTAGCCTCTAAAAATGGTATATATTTTCATATCTTGCGTAAGTCCTGGAGGCAAATATAGAGATACAGATAACTAGAAAATTTTGGATCCCATAGTCAGGAAACACGCCAAATTCATCAATTATTCTTGAAGGTCAATTAAGAAATTATTTTCATTTAAGCTAAATTGAACATGATATTTATTCAAATTTGAACGACTCTCCAATACTGAAAAATCAGCAAATGTTGGTAAATTCCCCTATCCCCTAATCTTGCGTTTTACCTAAATTTTTAACCTACGGTACTTTGAAACAGTCCTGCCTTGTCTACTTTGTCTTACCCTATTATCCCTAATTAGGGCTTGTTGAAAAAGTTGAAGAGTTAGAAGTTGAGTTATATAGTCATTTCAAAAAGAGATGGAAACCTTTTTCTGCACCAAACGCGAGTTATAGCAAGAAACACTTGTATCAAGCTAAATTAAAATAATTACAGGTGTTAATCTTTATACATTTTTTGCGCTTCAGGTAAGGGAAAGTCCCAAGTTTTGGGTATTAGTGATTGTATATATGGAACTTTTTCCCGAGTTTACAACCACTTACACTGATGATACATTAGGAGCTAGTCTTAAATACGTAATGATGTTACCGACATTCCGCAGACCTTTACACATCTTTATGTATATTTACATTTTGAAATAGACTTATAGGAAAAAACTTCATTCTAGAACTTAATATCAATAAATTTTATCAATAACTAATTTTTTATGATAGTGAAAATTGATGCCCATAGCTATAAGGCTTTTAGGGAAAGAATTGGGGGCGATAGATAAATAAAACTTATCAATTTAATGTTAAGAAGTGCGGAATCTGGGATGTTAGTTGCTACATTTTTTGTAAGCTACTCTCTACTTCCTGTTGCCGAAATTTTTTATTGATGAGATGATTGAGAATTTTTACGTCTAAGCAACATTTCAGCTTTCATCGCCTTCAACTCAGTCTCAATATCATTATCTCTTTCTTGTAAAGTGAACTTTTTCTCCAAACTATCAGTTTCTAACTCAGCCATCGCCTCAGACTGAGCCTCAAGCTGCATTATTTTCTCTTCCATTTGCTCAAAGGCACTTAGGGGGCCAGTATTAACCAAGTTTAACATTTCGTTAAGCTTTTCGGAAGCCCTAACAGAACGTGCCCTAGCAATATATATATTCTTTTTTAATTTTGCTTCACTAATTTTCTGCTCCAACTGCCTCATATTTTGCTTTAGCTTTTCCACTACTTGTTTTTGCTGCTTCATCTGAACCTTCATGATGGTGGCTGTTTCTTGATATGAATTGCGTCTAGTCAAAGCTTCCCTTGCCAAATTTTCTTGGCCTTTTTGTAAGGCCAACTGCCCTCTTCTATACCACTCATCAGCAGTAGATTGAGCTTGGTAACATTGTCTTTCTGTTAGTTTTTGAGTTGCGATCGCTTGTGCCACTGCCTGGCGCAATTTTACCAGGTCATTTTGCATATCTGCTAGTGTCTCTTCCAAGATCCTCTCTGGATCTTCAGTATCAGAAAGTAAACTATTCACCCTCCCACGAATTATGCCCCAAAAGTTGTCAAAAATTCCCATAAAGACTCTCCATTTTTATTGTAATTTTAGGATTTACAGGGCTAAACAACAAACTGAGTTTATTGCCCCTGATTGTTGTTTTTCCCTCTCTCGAAATTTTATCGAGCAACTAGGAGTCATAATTTACCAGGTTTTCAGTTCAAATTAATTGTTTTATTAATTGTTATACAAATCATGATAAACCATTGAGGATTGCTATAGTAATAAACTGATAATAATTGTTATTAATATCAAATGAAGGTTTTTTTTATAAACTACTATAGGACTAGACGTAATATAGAATATAGTCAAACTAATACATTAATAGTCATAGAAATGATACAATAACAGTCCCAGCAGAATATCTTTTTTTGTAAGTTAAGGTAAAATATAAAATCAAATAAACTCTTATTTTTCCACTGGAAAAACTTTTCACAAACCCAACTAAATTGAGTTGATTATCCTCAAGTTAAATCCACTAAAAGTAATTATATAATTTACTTATAATTCCTGTTAAACTTGAATTTAGGTAGGATTCAGTAGTTACCAATCAGCAATCAATCAGCAATCAGCAATTATTGTCATATCTTGAGCTACTAAGACCCCCAATAGCTCCTGCACCAGAGGCTAGTTTAAATAAACATGGGGGGACAATTACTTCAATTGTTGAAAGCTAATAGCTAATTCAAGTAATTTATACTAAATCAGGGTAGGACTCAGGAAGACCGAGTCAAGATAAATAGGAGTTATAAAGGGGACAGGAATGATTCATAAGCCTATGATAACTGATGCCGTGAATAGGTCTCAGATATATAGTCATTTTAATTTAGATTGAGACAAGTTTTTCTTGCTATAACTCGCGTTTAGTGCAGGAAAAGTTTTCCATCTCTTTTTGAAATGATTATAATTACTGATTGCTATATGATTTATGATTTAAGAATTATTATTAACTGTCTTAATTAATCAAAAATATTTATTAACTTAACTATGTCTAATTTGCGCTGGCTAATTCTTAGTTCTTCTGCTTCTGGAGCTGGTCTTGTTTCCATGGGCTCTATGATTATTAGTTTATTCCATAAATTTACTTTATCAGGTTTTTTATTTCTATTTTTTGTCTTCGCTGTTTTTATAGTAAATGTAGTATTGACTGCTCATTATTATTCTAAGATTTCTAGGGAGCTATACATAAAAAACAAAATGCAAACACAAATGAAGATGAGGGCAAAACCTACAAGATATCGATACTAAATTTTGAGGGGATAATAATTCAAAACAATGGTTTAGCATAGAGTATTATTCCTATATGTTAGCATATAAGATACTTTTTGGGAAATTATTAGATTATAGTAGTTTTCATGATTCGAGAATACAGAGATTTTTGCCTTAAAGACAGGAGGTAAGAGGTAGAAGTTTTGTAGTCATTAAGTGAAAACTGCTATAAAAGCTTGAGAATATGCTTAAGTCTATAACTCCATAATCTTTGAGTTGGGACGATGTTAGTGAAATCTGCCAAGTCTGAATGATAGTCCAAAGATCTAGTCTCGATCAGATTAGCTAAATTTCCTAATTTATTACTACTTAATGGAACCAAAAAACAGGCTAAAATATAGATTGAAAGACTTTGGCATTAACAAGACATAAATCCTGAATAAGCACAGGTTCTAGCAATTTTTATTACCTTGATATAATTCCCTTATCTAGGCCGAGTTTTGCCCATTTTTTTAACTAGAAAATGTCTAAGTACCATTAATTAATTACTGAAAATGCTTGATTTTCTCAACCCTATTCTTGGTCGTCATCCAGAACGTATGAAAGCAAAGGTCGAAATTTATACTTGGCAAACTTGCCCGTATTGTATTAGAGCAAAACTTTTGCTTTGGTGGAAAGGTGTTAATTACACAGAATACAAAATAGATGGCAATGAAAGTGCCAGAAATAGTATGGCTGAACGTGCTAAACTCAGTCGTACTGTGCCACAGATTTTTATTAACAACCAACATATTGGTGGCTGTGATGATATTTATGCTTTGGATAGCAAAGGTCAATTAGAGCCTTTATTGATTAATATACCCCCAGATTAAATCAACAATTATGACTTGTAGTTTTTTTGGAGACTCAGCAAAAAGGACCTAGTATAAGTAAGTTGTGATTTTTCAGGGTAGTTGGTAATTTTCAAACCTCTTTTTAAATTTTCAACTTAGGAAAAAATCTCTTGCAAACTTATCTAAATTATCTAACCGCCATTTAGCATCAAGTAGGCGGTTAGTTTGTAATTCTAAAACTCTTATTCCAATACTTGGTAAAGGGTTTAAAAGTTGTTGTAATTCTTTCCAGGAAGATATTTTTTGGTGTTCTAAACCATAAGTATTAGATAAATCAGCAAAATCAATATCTTGGGGAGTAGCAAAAAATTCTCTAAAAGGTGGTTCAAATTTAGCTATGGGCAACATTTCAAAAATTCCACCTCCCTGATTATTAATCAAAATAATAGTTAAATGACCGACTAATTTATTTCTTAGTAAAAAACCATTGGTGTCATGTAAGAGTGCCAAATCTCCTGTTAACAGGATACTTTTTTGATTTTGATGGGCAATACCTAAAGCTGTTGATAAAGTACCGTCTATTCCATTTGCACCTCGATTGAAAAATGGCTGAATTTGGGAATTATTAGGAACCCAGAAAAATTCTACATCCCTAACTGGCATACTATTAGCAACAAATATTGACGTATTTCTTGGTAATGTTTGAGATATTAACCAAGAAATTTTTGGTTCCAATATATGATTTACTGTTGCCATTTTTTTGTCAATATTTTCTCTGACTTTTGCTTCTGCTTGACACCACAAATTTAAGTAATTTATATCATAGTTATTATCTGAATATTGAGTGATTGAAATTTTTGCTAGTTGTTCTACTGAGATTCGTAAATGAGTTGTATTACTATGAAGTGGGTCAAAATTTTGGTCACTTTGGTCAATAATTAATCTTTGAGAATTAGCTGCTTCTAGCCAACTTCTTAGTTGTTTACTTGTTGGTAATTCTCCAATTTGTAACACTATTTTTGGAATAAGTTTTTGTGCTAATTTTTGATTTCTTAAAATTAAATCATAAGTACTAATTAAATAGGGATTTAACGGGGAGTAGTTTCTTAGAGGTGATAGACCTTCGGCTAAAACAGGGAAGTTTAGAGTTTGGGAAATTTTAGCGATCGCCTGACAATATACTTCCGGTTTTTCTGGTTGTGCTAAACCTCCAATTATAATTCCTGGGTGAGATTTAAGTTGATTTTTTAATAATTCTATTAAGTCAGAATTTGGGATAAATTCTGTTCTGATAATTGGCTGTACACTAGCCAAAAAGTTTTGGGGAAATTTTGATTCTAAGGCAATAGCTTCTGGTTGAGTTATGGGTGGTAAAGGCTCTCGAAAAGGGATGTTAAAATGCACAGGTCCAGGGGTAGGAAAGGTAGTTTTTTCCCAACCATAAATAACTGTTTGTCTTAAATATTCTAGTCTTTTTAGTTCTATTGAAGGTAAACTTAGTTCAATTTGCCAGTTAGGATAATTACCATATAGTTTTACTTGATCTATGGTTTGACCAGCATGACAATTTCGTAATTCTGGGGGTCTATCTGCGGTTAGAACTAATAGGGGGATGCGACTTTCTTTTGCTTCTATTATGGCTGGATAAAAATTAGCTGCCGCGGTACCAGATGTGCAGGCTATAACGACTGGTTGATAGTTTTTTTTTGCTATTCCTAGGGCAAAAAATGCTGCTGAACGTTCATCAAGAATTGGAATAGTTTCAATTTTGGGATGGGTGGCAAAGGCAAATGTTAGGGGTGTGGAACGATAACCAGGACTGATGATTGCTATGGTTAATCCTAAATGTTGTAGTGTTTCTACTAAAATGGATGCCCATACTGTATTGAGATTTCTAAAATCAATTGACATAGTTGAGTTTTGAGTATTGAATGGTAATATATAAAATCACATTTTTGTCACTGATTTAACTGAGATTTTCCGCCTCTACGTTTTTGATTATATATTGCTATAATTTCCTAGTTTTCCCATCTGGTAAATTAATCGTATATGATTTTTCTACTAACTCCAAATAAAGCTACTCTATTATATTATTGTAATATACATATCCTTTGAGTGGTTTTAATTTATGACTAATCCATCTATTAGCGGATTGTACGAAATTGTTATCGGTATTACAGCAGCAGATGAAAACAATTTAATTAACTATTGGGAGAACTTTGGATATACAGTTAATCTCTCTGGAAACCTTGATGCAGAAACAGGTAAAAAATTATATGGGGTTGACTCTAATTTACATTCTTTGTGTCTTCACAACAAAGTTACAAATAGAAGTTTAGTCCGTCTCATGATTTGGGACAAACCTGTGAATAAAGGATTAGAATTAAGTCCTTTGAAAGTAGTTGGTAGTCGCTGGGGAACATCTTTATCTTTAGATGTGTTTAATGTTGCTAATCATGCTAAAGATGGTCAAGCTACAGGAATTCCAATATATAGTCATTCCAAATAAGAATGGGGCACTTTTTCACCTAAAACCCTTTAAAGCCAGGAAGACCAGGTCTCAATCTTAACCAGAATGACTATATTATGTTCCTCCACAACGGACTTTAATTAATCGTCCCGAAAATTTTAAGCCATTTTATCAAGCTAACCCCTGTGTTCATGAAATGGTTCTAATTCAACCATTAACCCGACAGGTAATCTTTCAACGTCATGATTATCATCGACCTAATTTTGGTATTGTTAACCTAGATTCTCATTTTAAAACCTCAGAATTTGTTCATGCTGGATTAATTGTTGATTGTGAACATAAAACCTTAGATTTTTATGACCAAGTCTTAGGATTAGTTCGAATTGTTAATAATACTGAAAGTGGATATAGTATCGGTTCTCGTAATATACTTGAGGTAAAAAAAGAGAACCCTGATGAAAGAATGTTTAACTATTACTTTATTGCTCCTGGTTATGACTTGAAAGAAGAAAATCAAGTTCACTCAGGTAACTTTGAAGTTTTACGTTTAGAAGGAAATTTAGAGAATAAACAGACCTATTCTCGTCCTGGCTGTTTAGGAACATCTTTATATACTTTACAAGTTACTAAGTATTGACTTATATCATCAAAAAGTTAGTAATAGTCAAGCCACAGAAGTCACAGAAATAATAATTAATGAATTTGCAGAAAAAAGCTTTTCTTTTGTTGCTCCTGATGGCTATTTTTGGAGGTTATTACAAAGTTAAATATCTCAGTTTACTGTAAATGTAATCCTCCATCAATAGGTAAACTAACCCCTGTAATAAAAGCAGCTTTAGGGGAACATAAAAATGCTACAACTTGACCTATTTCTGTTGAGGAACACCAGCGTTGCATAGGGGTATTTTTAATTTTTTGCTGCATCATTTCACTATCTACTCCACCAGATTTGGCTGTTAGATAATTCCAAGCTTCTGTTTTAGTAAATCCAGGAATAACTACATTAACAGTAATCTGTCGTGATGCTAATAGTTTTGCATAATATCGAGTCAAATATTCTACTACAGTTTTGCCTGTTCCCGGCAAAATATCAGCTAGTCTTGGGTTTTGGGTCATGTTACAACCAGGGGAAGAAGTTCCTACAATATAACCGTTACCATCTTCCATATAGTTAACAGCCTTTTCTACACAATGAATAAAGCATTTAGGGTAAACATTTTGATAATATTCATATCTTGCTAAACTGGTTAAGTTACCATCTCCTAATAACTGACTTTGAGCATCAACGGCTAATTTTGCTTGGTCTGACTCAGGAGTGGTAGTCATTCCTAAATATAACCCTGCATTGTGAACAAGGGCTGTTAATTTACCCTCAAAATTATTTTCTAAACAGTCAAAAAATTTATCTACGGTTTCTGCTTCAGCAACATCTCCTTTGATGGTATATACTTTAACTCCATGCTCAGCTTCTAGGTTTTGCTTAGTTTCATTAGCTGCTTTTTCATTGCTATTAAACCCTATAATCAGATCATATCTATCAACCGCAAGTTGTTGGGAAATGCCAAGACCAATGCCGCGAGTACCACCGGTAACAATTGCTACTTTTTTTCTCATGATTTTATCAACTTTAAACTAGAAATTATTAGATAATATATTATCCTTGCTGCTTCTCTTTTGTCTGTTTGTTTAGCGGTTGTTCCTGAACAAGTTAAAACTAGGTTTGGAAGGGCTTGTACTCGTCGTAAATTTAGATAATGCAGGTTTTTTTGAGGAAATAAAATTATGGATCTTAAAACACAAAACTGGAAAAACTTTATTGATCAACATTTATGTCCTTGGCATGGTATTTGGACAAGATATACCCCAGAAGGATCTGTAAAAGAGTCATTTCGTAGTCTTAGACATTTTGAAGGTAATTCTGACAAAACAGAGATTTATCACCTAAATAAATATATTTATGCTGAAGATAATGTTAAAGAGGAAAGTTGGACTTATAATCAATCAACAAATAGTTTATCTGATGGAATTTTTCATCCTCAAGCTGAGGTGATGCGGGCTTATTTCTTTCCCTCTGGCCATGCTATTTGGTCTGTGACTCAGTTACAATCAGAGGCTTATTTTGCGATGGAGTTATTTTTTAGATACCAACATCTCAGACATAGTGCTATTATCATTTATGATGACAAAGGAAACTTGTTTAGAACTGTCAATATTCGAGAAGACTCTACTGGCTATCCCTCTGACTATTGGTCAACTGAATTAGAACAATTATCTCAAAGAGATTTACCACAAAATTGCCAGGGAACGTCAATAACTATTACTCCGAATTTACAAATTTCTGAACCTGTTACTACTCAATTTAATTGGAGTTGGGCAGGAAATAAAACCTTCTTTTTACCTGATGGTGTTTCTATCAGTTGTCCTGAGCAAGTAACTATAGGGAATGCTTTTGATTGTGTGGTTAATTGGTTAATTAATGAAATAGAAATGCACCAATTAATTGCTCATTATGATATTTCAGGAAAATTTGAATTTTTAACCTTACAAAGATATGAATTAAAGTAATAATTGTGATTGTTTAAATTAGAGTATCAGCATATAGCAATCCTATTTTATTCGTGGCAAAAATCCTACTGCTTTTTAGTCAATAAGCAACAGGGAACAGTCAACAGTTAAGAGTTTCAACCTTTTTATCTACTTTTTGATTTGTCGCAACCTATAGGTGGATTGCTATAAATAAACTGATATCCTTTTTGTTGAATTTTACTTTTATTAAGTCTAGGGTTTAGGGAACTAAAGCGAGGTTTACTAGTTTCCTAAGAAACTAATTCTAATGATTGGCGCTCTCAGATTATAGCAATTTTTCTAATTAAACTAAAGCTTTGCCTTCTGCCTTCAATTATAAACTAGAGCTTTTAATAATGTCTGAAGTTTGAGTTGAACTTCTGCCAACTCTTTATCTGGTTTTGAACCAGTAACTATACCTGCACCAGCGTAAAGTCTAGCACGGTCTCCATCAATTAAAGCTGACCTAATACCTACAGTAAATTCTCCATTCCCTTGGTGATCTATCCAACCAATAGGTGCTGCATAAAGTGAGCGATCGAAACTTTCAAAATTCTGTATTTGTTCTTGAGCAATATCTCTAGGAACTCCTGCCACTGCTGGTGTGGGATGGAGTTCTGCTAAGATTTCTAATATATGAATACTTTGGGAAAGTTCTCCAGTTATTGGTGTCCATAAATGCTGAATATTTGACAATTGTAGTAGATGTGGTTGGGATGAATAATTGGGTTTTAATCCTAAATCTTGAAGACGTTTAATAATGAAATCTATGACAAATTGATGTTCTCGTAAATCTTTTTCACTACATAATAAATTATTGGCTAGTTTGGCATCTTGACTGGGGGTTTTACCTCTAGATGCAGAACCTGCTAAAGCATCTGTAACTAATTGATTATTATTAATACTAATTAAGCGTTCTGGACTTGCACCTATGAAATTCTGACCTTTGCCATTACTGATAGAAAATACATAGCAGTCTGGGTAAATGAATCGCAAATTGTTTAAGGATTTGATTAAGTGAAAATTATTTTGAGAATATATATCTATAGCGTGAGCTAAAACAATTTTTCTTAAAGAATTTGAATTGATTAAGTCTAGAGCTGAAGCAACTGATTTTTTAAATTTTTGTAAATGATTAACATTGATTTTCCGAAGTTTTTGATTAGGGTTGGTTAAAGTTGATAAATGAGTATGTTTTATCTGAGTTATTTCCTGGAATTTATGCCAAATTTTTTGGGAAATATTTTTAATGTTAATAGAGTTGTTGATAACTGTATTAATAACAAGTATATTGTGGTTATTTGTCTGAGTTATTTGCCAGCATGGTAGAAATATTGTGGCTAAAGGAAAGTGAGGATTTATAGATAATTTTTGTTGGCAATTACCGTTGTGATAAAAGTTGTGTAGATTGGCTTGAGTATCTTTTTCAAAGAAAGTAAAACTACAAAAAAAGTGGGGACCTGAATATGGTAAGTGTGTTGCACCTAAAGATATTGTATTATTTAAACATGATTCAATAAAAGACTGAGCTTGTGCAAAACGATTTCCACTTTTAATGGTAAAATGAGTGGCAGCATTAATGGCAGCTATTGCCAAGCTATTTTTGTGGGTATTTTTTTCTCCAATGGCTTGTTTTTCTAAATAAAAATGTAGTTGATGTGGTTCACAAATTTCTTCCAATACTGCTAGGGGATCTACTGGTAATATTTCCCTAGAAATACTGATTATTTTTGTCTGCATATTGTCTGTTAATGTCTGTTGACAATTAAACAGAAATTTATACAGATCTTGGCAAGTTTGAAACAGATTAACAGAAGTTGGTATTACAGGCATGAAAATAAGAATAGCAAATTTTCACTGAATTAGAGATAGTGATTGATAAGGCTGTCCAATTTATGACGGTGGCAAAATTTACCCCCTAATTAACATTAAATCTTTTTTCACATCCCTTTTGTGACGATAGGGGATAGAGGATTATTCAGGCAAGTCGAAAGCCTAAATTAAACCAAATGTAAAGGAAAAATAAATTACGTTATTTTTTGTTAAGATTTTGGTCTGAGTAGGAAATTAAAGTGGTAAGAGATTAAAAATTGTTATTGTTATAGGGTAAAAAATATCTCTGATATTTATCATTGTTTGGAGTTAGGGCTAAAAATTATATCATAATCAACTTAACTATAACAATCAATTTAACAGGACTATTGTTAAAATTAAGGTTAATTATCAAATCAATATGACAACTCAAATAGTAAATAAGTCTGATAAAAAATTATGGTTGGCAGCCATTAAACCACCTATGTATAGTGTAGCAATTATGCCGATATGGGTAGGAACAGCAATAGCTTTTTGGGAGAAAAATAGGATTGACTGGTCTATTTTTTTAACGTTTATAACATCGGCAATTTTAATTTTAGCTTGGGAGAATATTAGTAACGATGTGTTTGACTCGGAAACAGGTATTGATAAAAATAAGCACCATTCTTTGGTGAATCTGACCGGGAATAAAGACTTGATGTTTTGGCTAGGTAATCTATGTTTATTTTTAGGTATTTTGGGAATTTTGATAATTAGTTGGTGGCTGCAAGATTTAACTGTAATTGGATTAATATTTCTCTGTTGTTTTTTGGGATATATTTATCAAGGTCCTCCTTTTAGATTAGGTTATCAAGGTTTGGGAGAAATTATCTGCTTTTTTGCTTTTGGTCCCTTGGCAATTTCTGCCGCTTACTATAGTCAAACTAAGACTTGGTCAATTACTAGTTTAACTGCTTCAATAATTATTGGAATTACTACTACTATTATTCTATTTTGCTCCCACTTCCATCAAGTAAGAGATGACTTAGCAGCAGGAAAGCGATCGCCTATTGTAAGAATGGGAACTAAAGCAGGTTCTCAAGTATTAAATTGGTCTTGCGGAATTGTTTTTGTACTAATTTCTATTTGTGTGGGTTTAGGATTTTTCCCAGTTTGGACTTTATTAAGTTTTACTGGTTTGCCTTTTGCTATTCATTTATGTCGTCACCTTAGTCATCATCACGACCAACCGGAAAAAATTAGTAACTGTAAATTTATTGCAGTTTATCTACATTTTTTTAGTGGATTATTATTTGGCTTAGGATTTGTTCTTTGACATCCTCTCGGACCTGAATATTTATAAGTATTCATTTATCAGTTTGAGTAAAAACTGTTATTTTTAGGTTTTTGAAGTCTTATAGTTGCCCTGACATTTTTTTGTAGTTCTATATATTTATAGGGTTTCTTATATTAATAAGGTACGGTCTTTTTTCTCTATTCCCTATTGTCTATTTCCTAAAATTCAACAATTTTATAATTGCTATATCTATAGATTAGATAGTAATAAAAATAATCTACTTACAAAAATAAAGTAAATCAACTGTTATTGATTAATCTCCTAAATTTATTCATAGAGCTTCTCAACCTTGGCTTTTCGATAAATAATATGTTATTATTTGTAAAGCATAAAAGTTTATAGCACTTAAAAATTAGTGTTGTACTAGAAAATAGTTGGTCAAAATAAACATTAAAGCCATGGTTAATAAAATCAAAAAAAGTGAAAAAGAGTGGAAAGAACAACTTACCCCAGAACAGTTTAATGTAACTAGAAAAAAGGGAACTGAAAGACCATTCACAGGAGAATATTACAACAATAAAG
Organism: Trichodesmium sp. MAG_R02; assembly: GCA_023356605.1. GTDB lineage: Bacteria > Cyanobacteriota > Cyanobacteriia > Cyanobacteriales > Microcoleaceae > Trichodesmium. Next base: position 39,643 of record JAKQYE010000017.1, read on the forward strand.
AAAAAGGAATATATAAATGTGTTTGTTGTGGTACTGACCTATTTAGTTCGGAAGCAAAATATGATTCTGGCACAGGTTGGCCTAGTTATTGGAAACCTATTAATCAAGAAAATATCAAAGAAGAAACTGACTGGAGTTTATTCATGCGGAGAACAGAAATTCTCTGTAATAATTGTGGTGCTCATCTTGGTCATGTTTTTCAAGATGGTCCCCCTCCAACAGGGTTGCGTTATTGCTTGAATTCTGCTGCGCTAAAGTTTTTTAAAGATGAGTAAATAATTAGAAATTATGGTGGCAAATATACCACCATAATTTTTTTAGTTAAGCCATTTCAGTTATCATTAACTTCCGGATTATGAAGAGGTTATTTATTTGTTATAATGGAGGGGCTAGTTGTGAGTAACACCACAATAGATAAATGTTGACTACAAATTAAGGAACTTGATTATAACTGCTTATTTTTTGTAGAAAGTTATTGATTTGATTTGAGACAATTATATATTGTTTCCGTTCCTTATTTATTACCAGAATTATTGGTAAGATTATTTTTTAAAAACGCTATTAATAAATATTAAATTACTTTGTTTCTGATTATTGATTAATGGTTAATGGGAAAAATTATAAATTTAGTTACTCTTTATCTCATAAAAACAATAAAGCAATAATTCTATTGTTACATGGATTTATGGGTAGTAGTAATGATTTTATAGAAATTATCCCTGAGTTATCTAAAAAGTTTTGCTGCCTAACAGTTGATTTACCAGGGCATGGAAAAACTAGAGTTTTTGATAGTGAAAAACATTACAATATGCACAATACTGCCACAGCATTGATTGGTTTATTAGATAATTTAAATATTGAAAAATGCTATTTATTTGGCTATTCAATGGGAGGAAGATTGGCATTATATCTAGGGATAAATTTTCCGACTCGGTTTGAAAAAATAATATTAGAATCAGCCTCTCCAGGATTAAAGAGTAAAGCAGAGCGATCGCTTCGTTGTCAGTCAGATTTTAAATTAGCTAATAAGTTAGAAAATAGCAATTTTAAAGAGTTTTTATTTAACTGGTATAATCAACCGTTGTTTGAATCTTTGAGGCAGCATAATAATTTTGAAAAGCTGATAGAAAGGCGGCTAGAAAATAATCCATTGGAATTAGGAAAATCTCTCCGAAATTTGGGAATAGGTAACCAACCTTCACTTTGGAATAAATTATCAAATCATCAGATTCCTACATTATTAATGGTGGGAAAGTATGATCATAAATTTAGAGCTATTAATACAGAAATAGCAGAATTATGCCTGGTTGCTAAGTTGACAGTAATTTCTGAATCTGGTCATAATATTCACTGGGAAAATCCCATAGAATGGATCGAAACTATAATAAATTTCTTGATAAAGGGAAGGAAAAACAACTAATATAAGTTTAAAAAAATACTACTAGATTAACGTTTTTTTTAGTAGCTAGGGAAGGAAAACCTTCGTTTAGCAATATAGAAAAATTCAATATCAAAGTTTTTCTTGACTCCCAACTCCTTTTTTTACTCTAATATTTTTTAAATTTGATAGAAATAAATAAAAGTTAAAATTTATAGTATTCATAAACACCAGTTACCTAAATAATTAGGATAGTTACTATTATCCCACATTCCGTACTTCTAGTATACTACAAGGGTATTTTTAAGGAAGAATGTGGGTTACAGCCTCTGTTATTGCTAATAACTATTAATAGTTTCTATAATATGTATTTTTACTTAGAGACTTCAGAGTTACTATCAGGCAACGCTTTCAATAGCATGTTTGATATACTACATTTTGACTTGCGGAATGTAAGTATTATTAAAATTTCAATTTTCTTGAACATATTCGACTTTGATAAATGCATATTTAGCAGTTTATTTTTATTAACCAATAGCTAGGTAAAACTGGATTTATTCAGGTTGAGATATAGTTCCATAATTATCAGCATCAAAGATACTAAAAATAGTATTTAAAATTAGCAGTATATTTAAAATCAAGGATGAATATAATTTTCAGGTAAATTAATCAAACAGTAAAGATACACATTTTATAGATGTATTAAATATGATTAAAAATACTATAAATTATTTTATTATCCTGCAATAAAGGTAAGTATTCACCTGTCAACGAATCTCTTACAAAGGAATTATATTATCAGCTATGACTTGTTAACTCATTATCTTGAAAGGAAGAACTAATATCCAAGCATAATTAAAAGTTATGTTTGCACAACATGACCTAGGAAAAGCCGAATGCTTACCAATAAAAATGTAAGAAAGTTAAGTTTTTTTCAGCAACACCTTACAAAAAAACTATGCATTGCAACCCACATTCCGCACTTCTTAACATTAAATTGATAATTTTTATTAATCTATCGCCCTAAATGCTATCCCTGAAAGCCTTATAGCTATAGACATCAATTTGAACTATTATAAATAATTGTAACTAATTTTCTCATAAACAATTAGTTACTGATAAACTTTATTGATATTAACTTCTAGAAAGAATATTTTTCTTATAAGTCTCTTTGAAAATATAAATATACATAAAGATATATGAATATCTGCGGAATGTCGGATTATAAATTACAAATTTTTCCTTATAAACGGAACTTCAAACAACCTTTAAAAACCAGTTATGGTATTTGGCATATTAGAGAAGGAATAATTTTACAACTAAGCAATAAAACTGGAGAAATAGGTTTAGGTGAAATTGCACCTTTAAGTTGGTTTGGTTCGGAAACTTTGTCGGAAGCTTTAGATTTTTGTCACCAGTTGCCAAAAAAAATTACAACAGAAACTATTTTTTCTATTCCCGATAATTTACCTAGTTGTAAATTTGGCTTTGAGTCAGCTTGGGAAAATTTTCAAGAAGCACAGGTAGAGAAAAAAGAAGAATTAAACCCGAATTTTTATAGTGCTTTATTACCAGCAGGAAAAGCAGCTTTAGAAACTTGGCAGCAACTTTGGCCAAAAGGATACCGCACTTTCAAATGGAAAATTGGAGTTGATAAAATTAAAACAGAATTAAATTTATTTCAGCAGTTAGTTAAAGAACTCCCTACCGAAATAAATTTAAGATTGGATGCTAATGGAGGATTAAATTTTGAACAAGCAAAACAATGGTTAGAAATATGCGAAAATATCAATATAATTGAGTTGCTCGAGCAACCTTTAGCTGTTGATAAATTTTCCGAAATGTTGGATTTAAGTAATTTATATTCTACCCCTATTGCCTTAGATGAATCTGTTGCTAACCTCAGAAAAATGCAACAATATTATCAACAAGGTTGGCAAGGAATATTCGTAATTAAGCCTGCTATTTTTGGTTCCCGTGTGGAACTCCGTAACTTCTGTCAAAATCATCTGATTGATGCAGTTTTTTCTTCAGTGTTTGAAACAAAAATTGCCAGAAAAGCAGCACTGCAACTTGTCACAAAATTACAACCAAACTTAAGAAAAAATCGTGCTTTTGGTTTTGGGGTCACCCACTTTTTTGATGCAGATAGAGAAAATTAAGCCACAAGTAAAAATTTTCTGTCTTTATCTGTTTGAGCAAGTCAAACTTTATCTATATATAGTTGTTAGGAATAGAAGATTTTGGTCTCTAGCTAATTTATATAGCAAATTTTTCTCTGGTAAAAAAAATTCAGCCACAAGTAAAAATTTTCTGTCTTTATTTATTTGAACGAGTCGAACTTTATCTAGATATAGTTGTTAGGAATAGAAGATTTTGGTCTCCAGCTAATTTATATAGCAAATTTTCCTCTGGTCTAAAAAAATTTAGCCACAAGTAAAAATTTTCTGTCTTTATTTATTTGAACGAGTCGAATTTTATCTAAATATAGTTGTTAGAAATAGAAGATTTTGGTCTCCAGCTAATTTATATAGCAAATTTTCCTCTGGTCTAAAAAAAATTTAGCCACAAGTAAAAATTTTCTGTCTTTATTTATTTGAACGAGTCGAACTTTATCTAAATATAGTTGTTAGGAATAGAAGATTTTGGTCTCCAGCTAATTTATATAGCAAATTTTCCTCTGG
>JAKQYE010000170.1 GCA_023356605.1 Trichodesmium sp. MAG_R02
TAAATTGGCGATCGCTACCTCCCACATGCAATAAGCTTTCTTTTTAAATTGAATTATTATTCAACTTATTGTCTCAAATGATTACTATATCTACCATTAAGCTTACTTGTCACCCCGTGAGAGAAAATTTAATGATCCAAAATCGTTATAAATTACTATATTATCAAAGGGGACTCAAAGCGATGAATAAAGTGCTTAATTAGACTGTAATTTTTGATTAACAATAAATTAATTTATGTGAGGAGTTTAATAATATTACATTATAATACAGCTTGAATAATTATTCAACACAGATGGTGGATAAGAGTAAATTGGCGATCGCTACCTCCCAAACTCAAAATCCCATTCCTTTTTTAATTGAATTATTATTCAACTTATTGTCTTAAATGATTACTATAGTTATTCCGAATAAGAGTGGGATACTTTTTCAGCTAAAACCCTTTCACAGCAAAAAGATTTTGTCTCAATCTAAATCAGAATGACTATATATCTACGATTAAGCTTACAAGTCAGCCCGTGAGCATGATACTATAAACATAATGGAAAAGGGGCGCTCATATATATTCAAATTTGGCCGATCAGATTTCAGTTATTTGAATGTTCTCTACAATAACGGCAACTTTTTCATTTTTTATATCGTGATGTGTTTCCCGATTTAACTTTTCTCATTTATATATTTCTTTTGAGTTGATTTGGGCTAGTAAAATTCTGACTTTTCCACAAAGCAGTTGATTTTTCCCGAGATAAAATTTGCCAGTTTTTTTGACTGTGATTAGTGAGGGAATGAATTGAAACTAATTCAATCAAAAATATCCTCAAAGTGGTTGATAAAAAAAACTTGACATGATGCTATAGACCAACATTCCTCACTTCAGATTGTAACATAAGAGGTTACAATAAAATATCTATTTAATTTTGATACAGTTACTCAAGCTCAGGATTACTTAAAATCAATCAACAAAAAACTAAAATCATGGGATTTGGACTCTTTAGAAATCAAGGAAAAAATTTTCTATAAACAGTCTATAGTCTATCATCATCAAATAGAAATTAAACCAAGAGTTTCAGAAATAGAAAGAATAACTGTCGCATCTGGCCGATTTATTTTAGCTACAAATATTGAGTCGTCTTTAGAAGTTGAAAACTCGGAAAGACTCTGAAATTATAAAAATTAACAGAGTTGTGAACGTGGTTTCAGATTAATTACTGAAGCACAATTCTTTACCGATTACCGATAGTTTTTTTGTCAAAAAACCAGAAAGAGTAGAAACAATACTGTTTCTTATGTCACTGTGTTTATTAGTGTATAATCTAGGCCAAAGAGAACTGATAAAGACTTTAAAAAGAACCAATAGTGCAGTGAAAAACCAGTTAGGAAAGCTAACAAATACGATGAAAAGGCTCAAGCTTTTCACGGTATTTTTTTGCATAATTAATAAGATTTATTACCAAAGTTGTACCACTACAGACATTATCAATAAGCCATATAGTTTCTTGCATAATTTTGTTTTCTTTTTATTTAAGCCCTAAAAACCTGTTTAAACTTTTCAAACAGAGCTAAAAATTTCGTAGTGTTATATAAGTAAAAAAGAGAAAGAATTCTCTAAGTAGGTAGGCATAAATAAAGGTTAATATAAAAAATATCAAAAAGTAGCTATAACCCAGTTTTCAATTTTTTACTGTTTTGAATTTTTCTTGCTATTGTACTAATAATTAAGTATACCTACTTACTAAGAATTCTGATTAAAACTTTTCTTAGTGTTGAAACTGTAAAGTCTTAATGCATGACTTTTAACTTCCGTGAAATGGAGATGGGGTAGCGATCGCAGATTTGTTAACTACCTGTGAGACTGTAGTTTTACTCATGCTCATACTATTTGCTTCAGTTTCAGTCCAACGCACCACCCAGTTAGGCTGTACTCCTAGAATAACGATCATAACTGCTAAAATAATTGCTGGTATTCTATCGGACCATTTGACTGGAGGCAGATTTATTACTATTTCAGATAACCTACCAAAAAATACTCGGTTAATTAAAAGCAAGAAATAGGCTGATGTTAATCCTGTGCCTATCATACATAATAGAGTTGGAACTCTAAAAACATTAAAACTGCCTCTAAATACTAAAAATTCAGAAATAAATCCAACCATTCCTGGAATACCAGCACTTGCCATTACTCCTAAAATCATTAGACTGCCAACCATTGGTAAACCTTGTTCTGGGTTTAATAGACCTCGCAATAAATCTATATCCCTTGTACCAGCTTTTTTGTAGACTACTCCCACTAATAGAAATAGTAGGGCTGAAATTAGACCGTGGCTAATCATTTGAAAAACTGTGCCCAAAATACTAAGGGGAGTTGCTGCTGCACTAGCTAACAAAATGTAACCCATGTGACCAACTGAACTGTAGGCTACCATTTTTTTCATGTCTTTTTGAGCGATCGCATTAAGGGAACCGTAAAGTACACTTACCACTGCCCATACTGCTAACCAGGGAGAAACATATACCCAAGCTTCAGGTAACATATTTAATCCAAATCTTAGTAACCCATAAGTTCCTAGTTTTAATAGCACTCCTGCTAAGAGTACAGAAATTGGTGTAGATGCTTCAACATGGGCATCTGGCAACCATGTGTGGAAGGGAACCAGGGGAATTTTAACTCCAAACCCGATGACTATTGCTCCTAATAATAATAGTTGAGTTTCTAAAGGTAGAGTATGGACAACTGCTTGGTCATAAGCAAAATTGGAGGAACCACTTAACCAAACTACCCCAAGAAAACCTGCTAGGACTAAAATTCCGGAAATTGCTGTATAAATGAGAAATTTAGTGGATGCATAGCCCCGTTTTAGTCCCCCCCAAATTCCAATTAATAGGTATAAGGGAATGAGTTCGAGTTCATAAAAGATGAAAAACAGTAGTAAATCTTGAGCCAGAAAGGCTCCAAATACGCTAAGTGCCAACAGTAATACTAAGGAGTAATAAAAACGAGGTCTGTTAATTGATTCATCTGTAGCATAGATGGCAATAGTAGTTAATATACCATTTAATATTACTAATGGTAGAGATAAACCGTCTATTCCTAGAGAGTAGCTTAAGCCTAGGGAGTCTATCCAGGGAACTAGAACAACAAATTGTTGATTTGGATCTTCTAGATTGAATTGGGTAAGTAACACTAAAGACAATAAGAGACTAATTATGGCCACTATCAGGGCTATTTGACGGGCCAATTTTGGTGATAGAGAACTTGGCCAAAAACCAATAATACCAGCACCAATTAGTGGCACTAAGATGAGACTGTTGAGCATTTACTTATTTAATGGCAATATACAAATAGATTAATTACAGATGACTTATTAGAATATATAGCAATCCTGGATAAGTCGTAAGAGAAAAAGTTTCTATTAGTATTCTGGTAGAGGCTGATTTTAGTGGAAGTATGGATGTTAAAGATAAATTAGATATTAGTGATGTTCAAGGTTTTAAACTTACATCTTTACCACAGGATCTTAGTCATGACTATGAGCAACAATTAAAGGATTATTTGAGTGGCTTTACAATTTTGGCTTAGATATTTACTCCAATTATAGCACTTTTGGAGTTCATGAGGTGTCAAGTTTTATAACCTTAGGGAAGAGGGAATAGATATTAGTCTTAAACCGCATCTCAATATCCTCAAAAGTACTGATAATATAGTCACAAAATTGTGTATAAATGTCTCTATTTATGTAAATAAAAAAAATAGTTTATAGTAATTATTTAAAACCATACTATATTTGACTGTGTTATGAGCATATGTAGCAATCCACCCAGAGCTGATAAAAATTAAAAAACTCGAAATAAACTCCGAAACTTTTGCCCATGATACCAAACCTATTCCCAAAAAAGCATAAAGATTTTGGAGATGAGTAAAATTGGATTCCTATTTATCTAAAATATTTCAAATTTTCATCACCTCCTAATTCCTAAATTTTAATACCTACTTTTTAATACTTGAGTATTTTTTCCCCAATAGCTAACAACTAGAACCTACTACCTAAAACTTGTGTTCAAGATATTTACCTGACTATGAGTAATATATGGTATCTAGGTGAGATATATATAAATTTTCCGATTAAATATTTAATTTATGCACTTTTTCTGGCTTAATTCTCGTGTGAAATTGTCTAATGGGCTATTATTTTGGCGTGAAATTGGTAATGGTTCAAATAATATAGTTTTTATACATGGAACTTGCTATGATAGTAATCAATGGTTATCAGTGATGGAACAATTAAGTTTAAGTTACCATTGTTTTGCACTAGATTTACCAGGATGTAGTGAGTCACAATTTTATTCTACTCATTACTCAATTACTCAAATGGTGGAATATTTGGCTGAATATATAGCTGCCTTGAAATTACAAAAGGTTTATTTAGTTGGTCACTCTTTGGGAGGTTGGATAGCTGCTAGCTATGGTCTCAAATATCCAGAGAAATTATTGGGTTTGATTTTATTATCTCCTGAAGGAATTGATATTGCTGATGTTAAAGTACGTTGGTGGTGGTATGGTTGGTTAGCTCCAAAAATTTCTTTGTTGTGTTTTATTTTGCAATTAATATATCCTTTTACTAGGAGATTAGGTATTACGAAGGTTAAGCAAATACTACAAACAAGACAAAATTTACTGCTTCATTCAACAGGAAATCAAATTCTATTCCGGCGCAAGTGGGCAAAAATTAAACAAGAATTATTAGCAGAAAATTTAGGTCTTTTAAAAGTAGCAACGTTGGTTTTACAAGGCGATAAAGATACAGATATTGCTCTATCTATGAGTAAATACTATGCTGATTTATTGCCGATGTCTCAACTTAGTTTAATTAATTCTGGAGAAAATAACTTACCTGAACAAATGCCAGATATAGTAGTACAAAAAATTTTGGATTTTTTGAGTTACGAAGATAACTTATTGGAAGATTAGGGAGTAGGAAGTAAGGTTGAGAAATGAGAAATAATGGGGCTGTTTACCTAGAACTTACATTCCGTACGTCAAAATGTAGTATATCAGACATGCTATTAAAAGCCTTACCTGATAATAACTCTGAAGTTTATAAGTAAAAATACATATTATAGAAACTATTGATAGTTATTAGCAATAATAGAGGGTGTAATCCATCTTCTTCCTTAAAAACACCCTTGTAGTATACTTGAAGTGCGGAATGTGGGCTAGAATAATTAAAAACATTGCTCTGACTTACTTAATTATCTAATAACTGAAGTTTTGAGCAAGGTCTTGGGTGATTTTTGGGAATTGGTATTATTTATTCAAATTAATTAATGCAGTTATTAATTGCTGAAGATGACTTATTTCATGGGTAGACATTAGGGAAATGCGAATGCGACTGGTATTAACAGTAGGTGGGCGAATCGCAGGAGCAAATATTCCTGCTTGTTTTAACTTTTCTCCAACTTTTAATGCTGTGGCTGCATTTTTCAGGGGAAAACAAATAATTGGTGATTGATAATTAGAGTTTTTTTTGCCTTTGTGTAACAATTGATTTTCGGTTTCTAGTAAATTCATGAAAATCTCTAAATTTTGCCATAGTTTGAGACGACGTTCTGGCTCTTTTTTAATGATTTTTATTGCTGTTAAAGCTGCTGCCGTATCAGCAGGGGTTAAACCGGTGGTATATATCCAAGTAGGTGTTCTATTTCTGAGAAATTCTATTAAATTTTCTGAGCCTGCAACATAGCCTCCTAAACTTCCTAATGCTTTACTTAAAGTACCAATTTGAATTAATTGTTTTCCTGTACAGTTAAAATGTTCAACACAACCTCCTCCATTAATTCCAAATACTCCTGTTGCATGAGCTTCATCTACTAATAGCATACTATTATATTTTTCTGCTAAATCTAATAATAATGGCAATTTACATAAGTCACCGTCCATGCTAAAAACACTATCTGTAATTATTAAACTGCGGCGATAATTTTCTCGTTCTTGTTCTAATTTATTTTTTAAATATTCAATATTATTGTGGCTATATTCGACAATTTTTGCACCACTAAGAATGGCTCCATTTTTCAGACTAGAATGATTATATTCATCTGATAGAATTAGGTCACGTTGACTGACAACTGAGGAAATTACACCAATATTTGCTAAATATCCTGAACTAAATACTAATGTTGCTTCTGTTTGTTTTAATTGGGCTATTTCTAGTTCTAATTCCTGATGTATTTCTCGATGACCTGTTAATAAGCGGGAGCCTGTACTACCGGTACCAAATTCTTTTGTTGCTTGGATAGCTGCTCCAATTAGACGTTCATCTCCTGCTAATCCTAAATAATCATTACTGGCAAAATTTATTAGTCGTTTTCCTTCTAATTTAATTATTGCGCCGGGAACACTTTCGATAGTTTTGAGAGAACGATACCAGTTAGCTTTATGTATTGTTGATAGGGATGACTCTATCCAACTATAGGGGTTACTTTGCATTTTTAGGGAATAGGAAATACGGAACAGGGAGTAGAGAGTAGGGAGTAGGGGAAAATACAATTATTGATCACTTAATGTTGTTAAGGACTATAAATACCAATACTCCCTATCTAAACTCCAAATCTAAAGAGTGTTAAAATAATACTATTACTTCATGTTTTTTCCTTTTTGAGGATATTTTTGATTGAATTAATTTCAATTCATTCCCTCACTAATCACAGTCAAAAAAACTGGGAAATTTTCTATAGGGGAAAAATCAACTGCTCTATGGCGATCGCGCAGTGGAATGGAGGATTTGGTATAATGGACTATCTATAGGGATTAACGGCAGGGGTTTACGAGTCCTGAATTAAGCCAAGAAGGCTTAAAAGCTGTAAAAAATAAATTTCCTCAGGACTTACGCAACGGCACTATGTATAGTGGCAATATCTTAAAAATAATAATTTTTGGCACCAGATATAGCGGTACTGCGTAAGTCCTGTTTCCTGTAGATATTCACCCTTAGACTTACACAAAGGATGCCAGTGGACATGATGTCAAAGATTACTTTTAACTTTTGACTTTTGATATCAAATCCGTTAGTATCTGTACAAATGGGCGTAGAAAGCGGGTTTATTTTCAGGCCCAATCTCCCCTTCTCCCTTCCCAAGCTATGCATTATGAACGTTTTTCTTCACATAAAACTTGACAAAATTGACAAGTTATGGGTAGGTTTATATTTTGCTTTTTCGGGAGAAACATGTATTGAATTAGACACTATGAGTGAAGACTACAGACAGAATTCTTCCTCCCCCTCCTCCGGATCCTCCTCATCCTCCCCATCCTCTCACAAGGGTTTCAAGAGTTTCTTATAAGGGATAGCTTTCCAGGAGGGATTAGGGGGGATCGAGAGCGCAGGTCTTCAACCAACGTTAAGATAAAAAAAATTTATTTAATAATTTAACTTAGGAAAATTAAGCTTATGACAAACACCATTTTAAAATCTCCTACTCATCCACTTTCAGCTTATATAAACCGCTTAAAATCTGGTCAAGCTTTGCTTAAAGATAACCCAGAAAATGTCTTAGAGGTTGTTGGAATTTTAAAAAGTTACGGCATTGTATTAGATGCTTATTCCAAAAATCTTAATTACATTGCCGAATATCAATTTTTAGAAATGTTTCCCTTTTTCAAATACTTCAATGGCAAAATTTCATTAGGTAAATTACTCAAATTTTTGTGGCATGACAGAATTAACTATGAATATGCAGAATATTGTATGAGGGGAATGTTATGGCACGGAGGCGGAGGTCTGGATAAATATTTAGATTCAGCCGAATTTAAACAACTAGCAAAAGCAGCAATAGATACCAAAATTGCAGGAGATTTGATCTTAATGCCACTGAATCGGTTATTTCCAGAATTTTTACCAGACATGGTACGTCAACAAGCTTATTATAGTGGTTTAGGTCAATTTTGGCGAGTAATGAGTGATATCTTTATGACCCTATCTGATAGATATGACCAAGGCCAAATAAAATCTATTCCGGAAGTAGTCAACCATATTTTATCAGGGTTAGTCGAGGCGGCAAATTTACCAATTACCTTTGCTGTAAATATCAAAGGTAAAGATTATGAAATAATTCCCAAGTCAGTAGGTTTAACCTTTTTAACAGATACAGGAGTTCCCTATGTCGAAGCAATTTTCTTCCGAGGAACACCATTTTTAGGAACAGTTTCATACAACGCTCAAGCTCAACAAATTGACCCCGATCAAAGTCAATTTACTTATGGTGCCTTGTATGCGGATCCTTTGCCTATTGGTGGTGCGGGAATTCCACCCACATTATTAATGCAAGATATGCGACATTTTCTACCAGATTATCTTCTAGAACTTTATCAAAAAACTAACCGAGGTACAGATAATTTACGAGTGAAAATTTGTGAGACTTTTCAGAAATCAATGTTTTGTGTAACAACAGCAGCAGTTTTGGGCTTAACACCTCATCCTTTAGATACAGAAAATCCGGAAGAACAAACAGAAAATCAAGCATATCTAGAAGGTTGGATGGACAGATTCATAACATCAAGACTAGAGTTTGTCAATAGTTAGTATTGTCTCTTATAGCAGCCATGATAAATATTTGTACAAATACTTACATAGGACTTACACAAAGGCGCTATATATAGTGCATGACAATTTTGACGATCTTCACGCTTTGCCTTATGAGATAAGGCGCTCCGGAACGCTTTGACGGGAGTTTAGTTACTCCTGTGTTTTCTGCTATCAACAGAACTCCTAGGTTCACTAACAATACTTGTGCAGCTCACTTTTTTATGTTCTATAGCCATTTTAACTGAGATTGAGACAACTTTTTTTTTGCTATAAATAAGTTTCAGCAGAAAAAGTGTTCCATTTTTATTTGAAATGACTATATCAATTAATTTGTTGGCTAAAATTCTGATAACGATTCATGTATCCTTTTATACTACATTATGAAGTGCGGAATGTGGGATACTAAACTGTTAGAGGAATTTCAAATTAAAGCGCAAGTGATTTACCTTTAATGTTGGGTTCAAAATTGTAGAGATTGTTATTTATTCATCAGTGGGAAAATACCCGTGAATAGAATCAAAATAAAATTTTATTTGTTAAACAACAATTAGAAATTTAGGTATTCCTCATAGAAAAAGGGTATCAAGGAGCAGAGAGGACTATAACGCCAAAAAAAAGCCTAGAAAACAAGAAATGCCGCCAGAAATAAAAGAAGATATAGTCATTTTAATTTTATCAGGACTTACCCAATAGGACTAATCATAGTGTAAATATCTGAAATAATAACCGAAAATACAACATACATAGTAGTATTACCTAAGTCCTATTGATATAAGGAAAGAAGCATCTAGTATTATTATGGGGAAGTCAAAAGTTCAAATTTTAATGTCAAAAGTATTAAGATTATGATTAAGAGTTTGAGGATTCGATAACTGTCACCAAATTTACCCTACATCGCAGGAATTTTAATGTTATGTTATACCCGTTAAATAGTTAGTAAATTATATTATCTCCGATAGCATCCTTTGTGTATAAAATTTAAGTCACAAGATGAAAAATACATATTCTAGAAATCCTTTGATATTGTTCCTAAGTACCAAAATGAGACAAACTCTTATGCTACAATGGCTACTTCCAAGCATACTCAGCATTTTTGTCTTAGGAAGTCCCTCTGAAGCAGCTACCTTAAAATCTTGGGAATTTAAAGTTAACCAGAACCAACTCTCCTTTACCACAGAAGGTGGGGTTCAGCCAAAGGCCCAATTAACCACTAATCCAACTCGGTTAATTATAGACTTGCCAGGAACAACTTTAGGTGGTACAAGAACTTCTCAAGTTTTGGGTGGACCTATCAAAGCAATTAGAGTAGAACAATTCAATTCTCAAACAGCTCGGATCATCGTAGAATTAAATAGTGGCTACACCATTGACCCTAAGCTTGTAAAATTTCGGGGTGTAACTCCACGAGAGTGGACTGTGCAAATACCAACCCCTGAACAAATTACCTCTACTACAAGTATTAATATTGCACCTCACTCTCCGTCCCTACCTCCTCAAAGTACCCATTCTTCACCCCTATCTTCCCCAAGTTCGCCCCTATCCATTCTCAGAACAGAAAGACCAAACAATCAAAATACAGCAAGACCAAATAACTCTTCTCCCGTTAATCAAGTATCAACCATTGGTACCCCAACTCTTGTAGAAAATGTCCAAGTAAAAAAAGAGGGAGTAGTACTAAAAACAACAGGTAAACTACCAGAAATTGAACTAAAGCAGAGTGTCGACCGTACCTGGATGACCATTGATGTCCTCAATGCAACTCTAACGGCCAAAGGTCTGAAACCAAATCAAAGAATTAATGAATCAGGATTAACCATTACTCAACTAATTCAACTTTCGAGTTCCCCAGCAGTAGTTCGTCTGACAGTTAGCTTGCCAAATACAAAGACTCAATGGCAAGCTCGTGCTTATGCAGGTGGAATAGCAGTATGGCCTCAAGGAGAAGCACCACCCACAATTAATGAAGCTACTGGTTTTGTTTTGGTTAAGTCAGTGGAATTAAAAAACGGTACTGAGTTAGTGGTTAGTGGAGATAAGCCTCTCAATTATACCAGTGGTTGGGATTCAGAAACAGATGCTTATGGAATAACCATATATAACGCTAAGGTAGATGAAAAATTAAGGTTACCCGGGCGAAAAGTTGGTAGTCCTCTAGTTTGGGCAAAAATACGTCAAGAAGATCCAGAAACAGTTACTATTCTGGTTAAGCCTGCCACTAACGTTAAAATCGCAGAAGTCACTCAGGTTAGCGCCCAACAGTTATCTTTGCCTATGGGTTGGGGTAATATTGGAACTGTACCTCCTGGTTGGAAGCCAAATCCTAGAGAGCAATCTTCTAACCCTAGACCTTCAATATTCTCAAGGAGAGATAATTCATCACCTCGGAATTCATTACCACAAAACCCACAACCCCAGAATAGATTACCTCGGAATAGATTACCTCAGAATTCTAATGAAAATCTGCGCCCGAGAAGGTGGCCTTTTCTTTGGCCTCGTCCCGATAATCAACGTCCTAATAATAGTTATTCTCGTCCCCCTTTCCGAAATCAATTACCTCAACGTGATGGACGAGTAATGATAGTAATAGACCCTGGACATGGGGGACCCACGGATTTGGGTGGAGTAGGTTTTGACGGTCTACGGGAGAAGGATATTGTATTACCGATTTCATTGGAAGTAGCTCAAATCCTGGAACAGAACAATATACAGGTGATTATGACTCGTAAGACAGATAGGGATTTGGACTTACCACCACGCTCAGAGTTAGCTAATCGGGTTGGAGCAGATTTGTTTGTGAGTATTCATGCTAATGCTATTAGCATGAGTCGTCCTGATGTGAATGGTCTAGAAACTTTTTATTACCAAAGTGGGCAAGTTCTAGCAAGGTATATTCAGAATAGTATGTTAGAAGCTTTTCCGACAATGAAGAATCGTGGTGTGAAGCGGGCGCGTTTTTATGTGCTCAGACATACTAAGATGCCTGCTGCATTAGTTGAGGTGGGGTTTGTCACCGGTAATTATGATTCTCGGATACTTGCCAATCCTGGTCAACGTAGTCGTATGGCACAGGCTATCGCTCGTGGCATACTGAGATATGTTCAAACTTATTCTCGCTAGGGGAAGTCGTTTCAGTGATCAATTATTAGTTCCTCCAACTTGAAATACTATGGCGACTTAATTAAATTGGGTTTGCTGAAAAAGTATTTTTAAGAAGTAGGGTAGTGGGGGAACCAGCAGGGATGTCAAATGGAAAGTCTGTATCCAGCTATAGGATAGTTATCCATGAGGTCGTCGGATAGATTTGTCCCTTGCTGCCCTCTGGCATAGGAGGGCCCTAAGTACTAACATGGATGAGTTTAAAGGACTGAAAACTAGACACTTTTTTCTCCCGTAAGTGTCAATTTGATCCTTCTGCCTTCTGTCTTCTGCCAAAATCCTCCAAAATTTAAGTATTCAACCGGACATGATATTATATTCAATGTCCATTTTTTGTTGCCTACTCAGTAGAAAAACCTTCTCTTTTCAAAGCTGCTCTGAGATTACCTTGGTACTCAGATAAAACCCTATCCCCTTCTTCTTTTTCTAAGTTACTCCAGTGCATCAAAAGTGCTAACTTAACTGAATCACCGCTTTTATTTAATAATTTCCCCGCCTCATCCCGACTTAACTCAGTTAAATCTTCAATAATTCGTAAGGCCCGATCCCGTAGCTTAGTATTTTTTATGGCCACATCAATCATACGATTACCATAAACTTTTCCTAGTTTTACCATTACTCCTGTTGATAAGATATTCAAAGCCATTTTGGTTACTGTTCCTGCCTTCAGACGAGTTGAACCAGTTAATAGTTCTGGACCAACCAACAGCCTAATATCTAAATCTACCTCTACCTTAAATTGTTCTTCTGGCACACAAGTAATAAAAATTGTTTTTGCTCCCCTTTGCTTTGCTGCTTCTAAAGCACCATGAACATAAGGAGTTGTACCACCTGCGGTAATACCAACTATGACATCAAGATTTGTTATATGGCGTGAAGCGATCGCCTGATTACCATCTCTCCAGCTATCCTCCAAATCTTCAGAACTGCGGACCAAAGCACCTGCACCGCCGGCAATAATTCCTTGGATCAACTCTGGAGATGTACAAAATGTTGGTGGACATTCAGCAGCATCCAACACACCTAAACGACCACTGGTACCTGCTCCTACATAAAACAATCTACCACCTTGACTTAAAGATTCAGTAGTTATATCTACTGCCTGAGATAGTTGTAAACGGGATGAGGCGATCGCTTCCAAAGTCCGATTATCCTCTTGGTTAAACAAGTCTACTAACTCTAAAGAACTTAACTGGTCGAGATTCTGACTATAGGGATTAACCTGTTCGGTTAACAAATGACCTCGTTGTTGTAAATTTTTCATACCTTACCTTGACAAGTTATTCAAAAAACTTCCCTATTTAAGTATAGAAGGGAAGGAATAACATATCAGTACATAACTGAGTTATAAATAGGATTAATTTAGGAAATATGTTGAGAAAAATAATAATCAGGGTAAAAACATCCTGTAGATACCTCTCTCTGGTCGTGAAGTAGATAAAGTTGTTAGTGTCCCTTCACAACAAGACTTTTGCTATTCAACCCTTATACCTTATCTGTAAAAGCCAAACAGCCCAATTTAGCGAAAAATTTGGTTTAAAGCCCAGCCCATAAGCGGGCGACTTTTTAGTTTATTTTTTTTCACAGGTTATGCTATCATACTTTTTAGTTCACAAGGAATATATTAGTCGCGGGTGGGCAATCCGAGACAAAAAACGAGCGTTGAGGCAAGTGTAAGACTGCTGCCAAAGTAGCGACAGCCCATGAAACGTCAACCCCCACCGGAGCTACAGCTCGGTTGTTCCCCCGTGCCTTTGGGCCGGGGAAGATATTAACATGCTAAACTCTTTCTAGATGAGCGAACGATAAGTTATTTGTCCGAAATTTGCTGTAACAGATATTTGTAACAGTAGTAGTGTGGTGATTAAAACGACTTATAAGAGGCCCTCCAATTTACGCCTGATTTTATCTAACTCTACTTCGGTATTTTCAGAAGGTTCATCCGTGTATACTTGCCAATCAGTCTTTTCTACATTATGCTCTGGGGGAAGCTCCAACTTACCTGCTGGTATAATTTGCCAATCATAGTCCACACTTCTACAGAATTCCATAATTTCTTCTTGGTCAAACTCTTCGACTGTGGCAGCAGGAAAATCTTGAGCTTCTAATAAAACACTGAAGCGGGTCGCATCATCCTCAGATTCAAACATCAATACCTTATTGCGATCGTCTATCTGGATTGTATGTATTCCCTCATTTTCTGCCCTAGCATTAAATAGTAAAACAAATATTTGCATAACTTTTTCCCACGAGAAATTGACCTTTATAGTCTCTATATTATCTGATAGCTGGATACTATATAAACAGGGTTTTTAATGTTATGCAGCGCTTTTCAAATTGATGAACTATATCCCCATAACCAAAGCCTTGTAGGGAAGTTGCATGCAAC
>JAKQYE010000171.1 GCA_023356605.1 Trichodesmium sp. MAG_R02
AGAGTTGATTGATAATTGGTATCAACTGCAAAGAGAAATATCTCTTCAAGTTAATCGCCATTTTATTTGAGAGCATTTAAGCTAATTTTTTTCTAATTTATTGATTAGTTGTTGTTATTATTAAGCCAATTTTCAGAACTCTAATTTATAGCGATCGCTTTATCTATCTCAGGTGGAGCATATTTTGCATGATTTGTCAATGCGTAACTCCTAGTTTCAATTAAATACCAAAAAAAATTATTTTATGAAGCTCAAAAAAAGTAGGGAAAAAGAAGGTGACATATTCAAACCCTTTCTGATATAATTGACCCGTAGGCAAAACTCACCTATATACTTGACTATTTATTCAACACAAAAAAAAGGCGATGGCTAAAACAGAAAAATAATTAGGTATAGAACTGAGTAAATAGATAACTGTTCTATTATTTGAAACTATTTTAGTTACTAGTTCAGCAGCCTTACTTTGAATGTGGAATAACAAGTGAGTTTTGATTAAACATCCAGTTTCATTTTCTGGGGCTCATAAGAAAGAGGTCTTCAAACTAAGTCTGATCCAATTATGTAGTTGGGGTTAGCTTTTCCTGACACTAGACTTTTTATTCAACGCAAAAAAAAGAGCGCCAAAACAGAAAAATAATATAGAACTGAGTAAATAGATAGAACCATGTTCTATTGCTAAAAGTCAACATGAGTACTACAACCATTCGAGACTAAAAAAATCATTTTATGAAGCTTAAAAAAAGTAGGGAAAAAGAGGGTGACATATTCAAACCCTTTCTGATATAATTAAACTGTGGGAGGAACTCGCCTATATACTTGATTTTTTATTCAACGCAAAAAAAAAGGCGATCGCTAAAACAGAAAAATAATTAGACATAGAACTGAGTAAATAGATAGGGCCATGTTCTATTGCTGAAAGTCAACATAAGTATTACAGCCAAAGTTTTCATTTTTTTGAGCTCCAAAAAAATAGGTCTTCTAACCTAGTCTGATGGAATTATGTGGTTAGTCTAGCTGTTCCTGGCACTAGACTTTTTATTCAACATAGAAAAAAGTAATAGATAAAAGAAGGGGATAAGGGTATTAACTTAAAAACTGGAATAATTAAGTAGTAATTTATTTTTCTATCATTTGGTCTAATTTTTCCTTAAGAGATAACTGAAACCCGAACTTTAATAGAAATATAAATCCCAATAAGGACAACACAAAAGTGAAAACTGCAGCCTTAATATAACCTCCAGTCAGTAAAATAGAAGCCGATAAAAAAGTAAAACCAGTAAAACAAGTAAAAACCAAAATTTTCAAAGCCAAATTAATCCGTTTTAATAACCGATCATTTTCAATAGAACGTACCTTAAATTGAATTTCACCATCTTCAATTTTTGTTTCTAGTTGGCGGATTAAAACTTCACTTTTACTTGGTTGTTGTAATTTATATCTAATAAAATCTGTCGTCTGTTTTGCCAGTTCACCAAAAATCCTACCTCTACCTTGAGCAAGAGTTATACTTTTAACAAAAGGTTGAGAACAACTAATCAAACTATAGTCAGGGTCAAGTTCTCTAGCAATACCATCTAAAGTAGTTAGTGACTTAAGAATAAAAGTCATTTGAGAAGGGAGACGAAATGGTTGTTGTTCAAATAATACATAAATTTCTTCCTTGATTTCATCAAAATTATAAAAATCGATAGGTTTATCAGTAAAATTTTCTAATAAAAAATTAACCAACCTTCTGACAGGCATCATATCGGACATTGGTACAACTAAACCAATAATAATTAAAGCGTTCAAAACCTGTTCAACGTCTTTTTTCAAAACAGCAAAAAATGTTTTAATCATTTGATCTTTAGTCAAAGACTTTACCTCAGCCATCATCCCAAAATCATAAAAAATAACTTCACCATCTAAAGTAACTGCTAAATTTCCTGGATGAGGATCAGCTTGAAAAAAACCATCCAATAATAACTGCTTTAAATAACAACAAACTCCTATTTGATTAATCCGCTTCGGGTTAAGATTATAAGCCTCCATTTGCCTACGGTCATTAATTTTTATCCCCGGTAAATACTCAAGAGTTATAACTTTTTTTGTAGTGTGAGTCCAATAAACACGAGGAATCATTATATCAGGATATCCTTGAAAATTTTCGCGAAAGCGGTCAGCATTTTTCCCCTCATTCACATAATCAATTTCTTGATATAAAATTGTAAAAAAGTCATAGTAAATAACATCTAAATCATACTTCTTAGCCCAAGCAAAATACCTTTGACAAAAACGGATAACATTTTTGAGAGCTTTCACATCCAAATCAAACAAAACTTTTAACCCAGGACGTTGTATTTTAACTACAACCTCCTCACCAGTTTGTAGACTAGCCTTATGTACTTGTCCAAGACTTGCTGCAGCGATAGGGCGTTCCTGAAAATCTCGATACAGAGAATAAAGAGAGTTGCCAAGTTCCGACTCAATAATAGCGATCGCCTCTGTAGTTTCAAAAGGAGGCACTTGGTCTTGTAACTTTCCCAACTCCTCTACATATTCCTTGGGCAATATATCAGCTCGTGTAGATAAAGACTGACCAATTTTAATAAAAGTTGGACCTAAATTCAGCATAGTCTTGACTAGCCATTCAGCCCGACGCCTTCTAACAGAAGGAGATTTATTATGAAATAAATTATCCCACCATAAAAAGAGAAAAAATTTTCCAGCAGCACTAAAAACATCTATTTGTCTGGTCAGGGGAGAATATTGAGTGCGTTGCCAAGGTAGAGACTTAGAAGAATTTTTAGTGAGCATACAAAGAGTTATATAAATCTATTGTCATAAACAGCATATATGTTATAGTATCCCTTGACTACATGTAGTAAGTATCTTGGCATGGTTGCCGACTAAATTCCCCCACAGCAGTTCTCATAATTAGTAAACTACAGTAGAGACCTCCCATGGGTCTCTAAAATATTTTAATTGTAACATTTTAACAATGTAGTCCATCAATCTAAAAGCCATTGTAATTTCCAACTACCAACCCCCCTGTTCTCTTCCTAAAATTTTCTCTGCTTCTTTTTTAGCAATGTCACTATGTTTCTGATAAATTTCAGCCCTATTTACTGCTATATCATATCGTGAATAACTAGGTGAAACCGAAGCCATTAGTTCTGCTGCTTCAAGCCATGTTTTAGCGATCGCCATCCACTCTTGTTGAGACTGAGCAAGTTTACCATCTGCAACAGCTCTTTGAGCCAGTCGCACTGCTTGAGTAAAAGCTGCTTTAGACTTGGCCTGAATATCTTCTGAAGAGCTTTTATTATTAGGAGATGGAGAGTAGGAAACTGTCTCTTCTGGAGCCGTTACTTGATATATCCTGGGTATATTGAGCAACTTATTAATTTGAATACCCAAAGTTAGCATCAGCAGACTCAGAAAAAAAATACCTATTACATGAGGTTCAAACCAATTTAGCTTTTGTATTCCCATTGAATAAATACCTTTAGACAGAGGTATTTTAGCTGTTTTCAGTTTATTTGTATGAAAATTATTTCCTATTTGTTTAAAAATATTAAGTTTATTCAAAGTAATTGTTTGAGACCAAAGCAATTTATTTTTTGGCTCTCTAGTAATATCTTCTAGCCAAAGTAATTGTTGTTGTTGAACTATTCTACTATGAACTTTTACTTGTTGAATATTAGAAGGTGAAATGGCTTCAAGGATTTGTTTGACCGCTTCTACAATACTAGACTTTTCTAATTGTTCAACTTGTGATGCTTCACATAATACTTGCAAAACACCATCAGAAAATATAGCTCGAATTCTGACATCTAATTCAGCTAAATGTTCATTCATAATTTGAATAATTGCTGCTATGCTACCCCGACGTGCTTCCATGAATGTATTATTAATTTGATCTTTCATTGATATTAACAGTTATTACAAAGAAATAGGGAATATGAAGTATGGAAAAGAGAGTAGGGAATAGACAAAGACAAAATTATTTGTCACTTATTTTCTACCATAACTTTATCACAGTTTTCAATTAGGAGTCTCATAATAAAAGCAATAGTTAAACAAGCCAATCATATCTTCTGACAGAGTTCTTGAGATTGATGAACCACATTGTCACAACTAAAACTTTGTAGGGACTTTTCATGAAACGTTTCCACCTTGGTATACCGAAATTAAAGTCGCTTTTAGGAGCAAGAATACAGATACGGTTCTACTCAACTTACCCAAACTCACATAAGTGTGATTGCATAAGTCTGAGAGCTAGCTTGGGTGCTTCGCGCGAATACCACTAAGTGAGGCCTGTAACTTATCTACTACCTAGGCTCCAAATCCCAAGGAAGCGAAAGCTATGTAATAGCTTTCGCTGATTACTCATGCTGCTACAATATCCCTTAGTATTATGTAAATTCAGGTGAATTTAGTTAATTTTTATTCAACTGTCAAGTCCCCCTGCTACACTAGATCAATTATTTGACACAAACTATTAAGTCAAGTAGAACCTCGTGTAGCTAGTAATTTGTTTGACAAGACAACACTCCTGCCTGGCCAAGAACTAAAATTTATCTTTGGATAAATGGTCTGATGTTAAGCGACCTTAAATAATGGAATGACCAGACACCACAGTGCCGGTTAGAGCCTCCAAACTCTTAAAACTATGTGTCCTGTTGTTTTACCGAAAAATTTGGTTTAAAGCCTCGCCCATAAGCGGGCGACTTTTTAGTTGATTTTTTTTCACTGGTCTAGTCCAAGTTGCTTTTTACTTCACAAAAAATATATTATCGCCAACAGCTATAGCTTTAAGTGGTGATACTATGAAGGTTCAAGGTGGATAGCTTTGAATGGGTTAAATATTGCACAAGATTAGAGGGAAAACAAAAAAATCAACTATGGCCAAATCCCTAACAGGCAAAATCTTTATATTAGATGACAATATAGATACTGACCAAATCATACCTGCCGAGTATCTAACATTGGTTCCTTCCAAGCCAGATGAATATGATCAACTAGGAAGTTACGCTTTGTGTGGGTTGCCCGATCGCTACGGTAAATTTATTGAACCAGGAGAAATGAAAACCCACTATCCCATTATCGTAGCTGGAGAAAATTTTGGTTGTGGCTCTTCGAGAGAACACGCACCCATAGCACTGGGTGCTTCTGGTGTCCAGGCAGTGGTAGCTCAATCTTATGCTCGTATATTTTTCCGTAATTGTTCGGCAACTGGTGAGTTATATCCTTGGGAGTCTAGCGATCGCCTGTGTGAGTTATTTAAAACTGGTCAGGAAGTTACTATTGATTTTGAAGAAAATCAAATAATTAATCATACTCTTGGTAAAACTTATCACTTGAAGTCTTTAGGAGAAGTAGGACCTGTGATTGATGCTGGAGGCCTTTTTGCTTATGCTCGTCAAACAGGCATGATTTCTCAAAAAGAAGTTTGAATTTTTATTTTCAGTTGGAGAGAAATTTATCTCTCCTTTTTGGCTTTCCATTTTTCAAAAATTTTCAAAGGAAATCAAATCAATTAACCAAGCTCAAATTAATCTTCGTTGAAGAGTAAGTAAGGATAAACCCTAAGCTCAGGTTTGCCCAATAAATCAGAAAATGGCTGGCCTCTTATTCAAAAAAAATTAATAACAACTTTTTCTGATTATAGACTTGTTAAAAGATAAGTTGAAGTGATTAAACAGACGGCAAAAACAGTTTTTTCTCCAAAAAAGTACTAAATAAATAAGCCTCTTTTAAGAGGGTTGAAAGATTGATTACTAAAAAAGTAATTGCGATCTGCCTCCTGCCTTCCAACCACTTATTTATTTCTCTGTCGAGATAGAATGCTATACCTACTTACCTTTTTTTTGCTATCTTCAGCTAGATAAGTAATAGTAAAACCTCCCTTACCAATGGGTTTAATAATTTGGTAGCGATCACCATAAAGTTTTTGTCCTAGACTAAAAAGCATATTAAGTACCATTACAAAATTATTTACCTATTTTAATTATCTGTACTTTTTAGAATAAAAATAATTCAGCTTGTATAGATGTGTAATTAATTTTGCGCGACCAATTATTAAATAAGCAATATTTATACTGTAAAGTTTATTTCAAAATAGAATACAATCAATTATATTCAATTATAACTGGTAGAATAATTCGATAAAAAGGGAAACCATCTGATAAATTTAAAGTGTTTATATTCATACCTCAAAGATAAATCCCGTCAAAACATAAACCCTCAGTTACTTCCTAATTTTAAGAAAGTAGAAAGAGGGCGAAAAAAAGCAAAAATAGATATATTGATGTATTTACCATCAATCAATTTAACCTTGCAGAAATTGCTCTAGACCACGAGCCATCATTTCAACAATTCCCTCTTCGTGTTGCTGATTAAGTTCAGTATTTGCCTCAGTTTCTATACGCTTTACTACGTCCGGTGAAATATTAAGCAACTGCTTCAACTTTTGATAAGCAACTTCTTCCTGTTCATTAATATTTGGCTCATCAGGGGTACGAGCACTACAAGCAATTACTTCATAACCTAATTTCAATACAAGTTCCCGTTCTTCTTGACTTTCTAATTTAGGAATTGATTCCTCCAATGGTATATTTTGCATTAGATAATCCCGTAATTCCCCTTGAAGTTGTTGTTGGGAATCTCCAGTAGCAAATAAACTACTAAAACGATTTAACATTAGGTCAACTTCCTCTTGCGCCAGTTGTCCGTCTGACCATGCCATATAAGCAACAATCCGCAACAAATTCATCTGACGTGGAGTAATAGATGGAGGTGGAGGTGGTTGGAGTGCCATAAATTTTTCCTCAATTATCAGCTATTCATAGCTCAAGCATTAGCCTATCATCAAGTTAATAGTTATTATCCAATTGTTGACAATTTTTAAACATTTCCTTTAATACCAGTTTCAAAAAATACTGCTGTATTAACTTTTTTTGTAGTTAAGGAAGAGCTTAATTTTTCTGTACAGGAAAATTAAATCAAGAGTAAGAGTTTTTAACTGTTGCCTATGATCCGGTATTGTTTGCCTCATACTACTTAGGATTTGAAAATAAAAACAGGACTTACGCAGTACCGCTATATATGGTGCAAAAATTATCATTTTCAAGATATTGCCACTATACATAATGCCTTTGCGTAAGTCCTAAAAAATAACAAGTGAAAATGATAACTCTTGTAAGGGGAAGAGAAGCTAGTAATAGTGGTGTAGTCTCCGGTGAAAAAGATAGGGGTGTGACAATTTTTCAGCATGAGGAGGGATAGAGAAACTCAATATTTCACTTCCCAGAGTGGGAAAGATACTTCCTATAAGCTCCTGGGGCCTATCCCCATTTTACTCAAAAACCATTACGGGAGCAGGAAGACAAGAGTTGCCGAGACAGATGGTTAACGTCAGTGTAAGAGTATATTGCAAGGGAGGAAGAAAAATATCAGTTATCAAATAGAGTCTAATGAAGTTCCCAACCACCCGGCAAAATTTTTCTCTTGTTTTGCCGTAGGGTTTTTCACTGGTACAACTTGGTAACAACTGGGACTAGGGTGAGCTAAAGTTAGCTGACGAGTAATAAGTTCATCTTGATGAAAAACTGTTACTTCCAAAATATCTCCTGGTTGATAATCTCTGAGGCGATAGCTTAACTTATCTGCATTTACCCGAAAACCATCTATTGCTAGTAACTCATCCCCTGCATCTAATCCCGCCAACTGTGCTGGCCCTTGATTTTCTACAAATTTAATTATTTCTTTGTTATTCTCACTAATAACATTCATACCTACATCAGGCCATTTATTATTGTCTTTTTTGAGTTGCAAGCCAAAGTATTTGAGATACTCTTCAATTGGTAACTCATCTACACCATCAATATACCAGGTAAAGAAGTCTCCCAAATCTAATTCTGCTACCTCTTCAATTACACTTTTTAATTGTTTTGGAGTAAAACCAATTTCTGGCTTACCAAACTTATCCCACATTTGACGCATTACATCATCTAATGAGCGTTGATTTTGGTGTTTTTCTCGGATTAACAAATCAAGCAATAAAGATATCATTGATCCCTTTAAATAATAGGAAATCTGACAGTTGTTACTATTAGTATCCCGACGATATAATTTAATCCAAGCATCCCAACTCGACTCACTTACTGGTTGTACTTTTCGTCCTATTGTTTTGAGCAGAAGTGTAATTTCTTTTCCTAATTCTTTCAAGAAAGTTTGAACATCATAAATACCTGCTCTTAAAGGAATTAATAAGTCATAATAACTAGTTGTACCTTCAGAAAACCATAGAGAAGGAGTGTAATTTTCCTGTTCATAATCAAACACCTCTAATGCTTTAGGTCGGATGCGTTTAACATTCCACAAGTGGAAAAATTCATGGGCGACTAGCTGCATGAAGCGATCGCGCTTTTCCCGATCCCTAAAACCAAATCTAGGATAATTTAAAGTACAACTAAACTTATGTTCTAAACCACCAAAACCTTTACTAGAACTATGCAAAATAAATAAATACTCTTCATAAGGCAAACCACCAAAAAACTCAGCTTCGACTGCAATAATTTTTTGTATATCTGGAATGAGTTTTTCTGGTTCTGCATTACCTTTTCCCCAAATAGCCAATTGATGTCTTTTCCCTTGTACTTGAAATTGATATAATTGATGACTACCTACCTCAAAAGGACTATCTACTAAAGTATCAAAATCTTCTGCTTCAAATGTATTTTCTGTATCTGGAATCCTTGGTAAAGATGTTGTTATTTGCCAATCAGGTAATGGTGAAATAACTTTAACCCTAATATGATTTTTCTGACATTCAGGGATATAAAAGAACAAAGCTGCACCATTAAAATAACCATGTGTAGAGTCTAAATGATTGGTGCGGACTGTTAATTCGTTAGCAAATATCTTGTATTGAACTATTACTTCTGATACTCCCAATGTTTCTATCTGCCAATGATTTTTGCTAAGTTTTTGCCATGGTAAAAGTCTTTCATTTTCACTATAGGCACAGAAATCCTGCAAATGTTTAGTATATTCTCTAATCAAGTAAGAACCAGGCGTCCATACTGGCATTTTTAAATCTAGTTTTTTAGATGTTTGTAATAATGAGGAGGATAATTCTTCAACTCTTACAGACAGACTAACCTCAAATAGATGAGATTCTAGATCAGGCATAGATACTTTATATTGAATTGCTGGGGCTGTAATCGTCGGGCTGATGGGTAACATTCTAGCTTCAGTCATAGTTATTAGTTTTTAAAGGGAATAGGGAGTAGAGAAGATTGGCTAGAGAATAGGGCACAAGCAAAAAAATATTTACCCCGTCGTTGTCGTTTGTACCAAATTAATAAGCGAATCTACTATTGTTTTAATGTCAAACTAAAAACGAAAATAGCTATAATTTCATCAATCTTCGACATATTATTATAAACTTAAGCCTATCAAAAATAACTAATCTAGTTTACTTGCTAGCTAAATGTATTAAGTGTTTAAGACTAAGTATATTCATTAACTGATCTTCAGGATCTCTACTAATCCAACCCTTCGTATGTAATTTTGCCATAATTTTGCTAGTTTCCTCAATTGTAATACCGGTTACATCTGCTAAATCTTGGTCAGGAATATTAAATATTTCACAGTTTTTTTCCGTAGTCTGGCCGTAGTTTTCAGCTAATTCTACTAATGTATTAGCAAGTTTGATTGCTGAAGGTCTATGACGTAGTTGATAACGAACGTTCGTCTGCCTGAGACGCTTAACCATCAACTGAAGCATTCGGTGATGTAACTGAGGATCTTTGAAGAGAGTTTGAATAAACCTTTGAGCCGAAATACTAATCAAACGAACTGGAGATAGGGCAACAACATCATTTGAGCGGGGTGATTCATCTAGAATGGCCATTTCACCAAAAAAATCTCCTCTCCCTAGGATAGCCAATGTAACTGAGTTGTCAGGGGACAACCTGCGTCTAACTTTGACCCAGCCCGATACCACAAAGTAAACAGCATTACCCCAAGCATCCTCCATTAATACCAATCTATCTGAAGGATACTCGTGTTTAACTGCAACGGATAGGAGCCATTCCAATGTTTCTGGGTTAGCTCCCTTAAATAAAGGAAAAAGCTCACTGAAAGCTGCTGTCTGCATGAAAATTAGTACTCTTTACGGTATCTTTTTACTGTTAACACCGTTCTACTAAACTTACCCAAACTTAACTATGCCAGAGTTGCATAGGCTTTGGAGCTAGCTTCCTGTTTCACAGAAGACCATTGACCGCAGTCTGTAACTTATCTTCTCCACAGGCTTCAAATCGCTTGGAACTCAAGCTACTTATTCACATAGTTTTTACCGATTACCCATACTGCTACAATATCGCTATGTATGTGTAAGTTCAAATAAGTATAGTTAATTTTTATTTAACTGTCAAGTCCCCTAAAAAGATGAATATTTTTTATTACTACCACTTGGTTTTCACGGAATGACTTCGCATGAAGTCCATGGAGAAAATCTTGCTGCCTTTTTCTTTTCTAGTTAGTTTCTGTCCGACACTACACTTATAGGAGCAAGTAGGATTCCTAAGCCTCATAATCTAGGTTACTCTTTTATTTATTACTGCTACATCTAAGGTCTAACCTCTTCTCATAGTCAATTGCTTATTCAATAGACTGAAACTGCTATCCTGTCAGCCTTGCATCACAAACAATATATAGAGTAGCACAAAATTTGTAAAAATAGCGCAGAAATAAATCTATCTTTATTCCAACGCCCCGTTCTACTAAACCTAACCAAACTTACTCGTCGAATGGCGTAAGTTTTGGAGCTAGCTTCCTGTTTCACAGAAAATAACTGACTACAGTCTGTAACTTATAGTTATCTTAAACAAGAATGAGACACTATCTGGCACAATAATTACGAATAATTTCATCAATAGATGTATTGATAGGTGAATACATTCTAGCTCTTTTTAATGCACTAAAATTATGTTCTATGTCATTTAAATCAGGAGAGTATTTTGGCAAAAAAAGTAATTGGTGACCCCCTGCTTCTACTAATTCTCTAATAACGTTTTTTCGTGAGAATTAGTGAATTATCCATGCAGCAGTACACTGGGAATTTTTAATGATGGTAATAAATATAGCAGGGCTTTTTGATTCTTCAAAATTAGTAGTAATTTTTTGGAGAAAAATCATGTTTCTTCCTCATACTGACAAGAAAACAAAAATATAGTCATTCTGATTTAGATTGAGACAAGATTTTCTTGCTGTGAAATAGTTTTAGCTTAAAAAGTATCCCATTCTTATTCGGAATGACTATAGAAGAGTGTTGAAGAAATGATACTCAATGCCATAAATAATAAGAAAATACCATTTAAAACAGTATTAATGGATAGTTGGTATGCAATACAAAGATTAATGGCATTAATAGATAATGATAGAAAAATTTATTATTGTCCTTTAAAAAGTAATCGCGCGCGTTGATGATACAGGTCGCGATCGAAAAATACAAAAAAGTTCAAGGTTGTACACTACTGTTTTTTGCTCCTGCACTATGTTGATGAGCACGAACAATAGTAGCATCAATTATGGGATATTCATTATCTGCATCCTCAGCTAGAGCTTGAAATACTCTTTCTATGACCCCAGAGTGGCTCCAACGACTAAAACGGGTATGGACCACGGGGAAGTCCCCAAATCTTTGTGGTAGGTCTGTCCAAGGAATTCCGGCTCGATATCTATATAAAATTGCTTCCACAAAGAGGCGGTTGTCCTTTGCTGTCCTTCCCACGGTCCCAAAACGTCCTGGTAGTAAATTTTGAATGGGTTCCCATAGGTCTAGCCACAAGCCATAACGTCTAGTCATTTAGAGCAGTCCTATGCATATTATTCTTCATCAGCATACTATACCCTTAATGTCAACCTCTTTAATTGATGACACACCCTAGTAACTAAAGTAGTCTCAGATAGCTGTAATACTTATGTTGACTTTTAGCAATAGAACATGGCGTTATCTATTTACTCAGTTCTATGTCTAATTATTTTTCTGTTTTGGCGATCGCCTTTTTTTTGCGTTGAATAAAAAGTATAGTGACACGAACAGCTAGACCAACCACATAATTCGATCAGACTTAGTTTGAAGACCTCTTTCTTGAGAGCTCACGGAAATGACACTTTTGGCTGTAATACTTATGTTGACTTTCAGCAATAGAACATGGCCCTATCTATTGACTCAGTTCTATGTCTAATTATTTTTTCTATTTTAGCGATCGCCTTTTTTTTTGCGTTGAATAAAAAGTCTAGTACCAGGAAAAGCTAACCCCAACTACATATTTCTTTGGAGTTCAAGGAAATGACACTTTTGGCTGTAATACTTATGTTGACTTTCAGCAGTAGAACATGGCCCTATCTATTGACTCAGTTCTATGTCTAATTATTTTTTCTGTTTTAGCGATCGCTTTTTTTTGTGTTGAATAAAAAGTCTAGTATATAGGCCAGTTCCACCTACAGTCTGATTATATCAGAAAGGGTTTGAATATGCCACCCTCTTTTTCCCTACTTTTTTTGCGCTTCATAAAATGATTTTTTTTTAGTCTCGAATGGTTGTAATACTCATGTTGACTTTTAGCAATAGAACATGGCCCTATCTATTGACTCAGTTATATATTATTTTTCGGTTTTAGCGATCTCCTTTTTTTTGCGTTGAATAAAAAGTATAGTGACACGAACAGCTAGACCAACCACATAATTCGATCAGACTTGGTTTGAAGACCTCTTTTTCTAGAGCTCAACGAAATGACACTTTTGGCTGTAATACTTATGTTGACTTTCAGCAATAGAACATGGCCCTATCTATTGACTCAGTTGTATGTCTAATTATTTTTTCTATTTTAGCGATCGCTTTTTTTTGTGTTGAATAAAAAGTCTAGTATATAGGCCAGTTCCACCCACAGTTTAATTATATCAGAAAGGGTTTGAATATGCCACCCTCTTTTTCCCTACTTTTTTTGCGCTTCATAAAATGATTTTTTTAGTCTCGAATGGTTGTAATACTCATGTTGACTTTTAGCAATAGAACATGGTTCTATCTATTAACTCAGTTATATATTATTTTTCGGTTTTAGCGATCGCCTTTTTTTTGCGTTGAATAAAAAGTATAGTGACACGAACAGCTAGACCAACCACATAATTCGATCAGACTTGGTTTGAAGACCTCTTTTTCTAGAGCTCAACGAAATGACACTTTTGGCTGTAATACTTATGTTGACTTTCAGCAATAGAACATGGCCCTATCTATTGACTCAGTTGTATGTCTAATTATTTTTTCTATTTTAGCGATCGCCTTTTTTTTGTGTTGAATAAAAATTCTAGTATATAGGCGAGTTCCACCCACAGTTTAATTATATCAGAAAGGGTTTGAATATGCCACCCTCTTTTTCCCTACTTTTTTTGCGCTTTCTAAAATGATTTTTTTTGTATTTAATCGAAACTCACAAGTTTTTCCACAGTCAAAACCAGGTTGCTGAACCAGCGATAGAACATGGTGCTATCTATCTATTTACTCAGTTCTATGTCTAATTTTTTTTTGTTTTAGCGATCGCCTTTTTTTTTGTGTTGAATAAAAAGTCTAGTATATAGGCTAGTTTTGGACACAGTTTAATTATATCAGAAAGGGTTTGAATATGCCACCCTCTTTTTCCCTACTTTTTTTGGAGCTTAATAAAATGAATTCGATGTTTAATCAAAACTCACTTGTTATTCCACATTCAAAGTAAGCCTGCTCAACTAGTAACTAAAATAGTCTCAAATAATAGAACAGTTATCTATTTACTCAGTTCTATACCTAATTATTTTTTCGGTTTTAGCGACCGCCTTTTTTTTGCGTTGAATAAAAAGTCTAGTGCTTTTGAATTCCCCATTCTGTGAAGCTCTAGACAATAAATTTCGATGTTTAATCAAAACTCACTTGTTATTCCACATTCAAAGTAAGGCTGCTCAACTAGTAACTAAAATAGTCTCAAATAATAGAACAGTTATCTATTTACTTAGTTCTATACCTATATTATTTTTCGGTTTTAGCGATCGCCTTTTTTTGCGTTGAATAAAAAGTCT
>JAKQYE010000172.1 GCA_023356605.1 Trichodesmium sp. MAG_R02
TTCTAGTTTTTGAATTGTCGCAACCTATTTGGGATTGCTATACAGCTTGAATAATTATTCAACTCAGATGGTGGATAAGAGTAAATTGGCGATCGCTACCTCCCAAGCTCAAAATCCCATTTTTTTAAGTTGAATCATTATTCAATTTATTGTCTCAAATTATTACTATATCTACCATTAAGCTTGCTTGTCACCCCGTGAGAAATATACTATTTATCCATAACAGATTTTTGACGATATTTCTGTTTCTTATACAAGAGTAAATTAATAGAAAAATACTATCAGGACTTACGCAGTACCGCTATATGTGGTGCCAAAAATTATTATTTTTAAGATATTGCCACTATACATAGTGCCGTTGCGTAAGTCCTAACTATGAAACTCTCTATCTACTGTTATCCAGATTTTCTGGCTTTTTAATAATCTTATAAGAAGAAGAAAAATAATTCCCCGGAGCGATCGCTAGTCTTCAAGCACTTAACAAATCATCAGTAGGCCACCAACGAAAACAAGTGAGACCTTGAATGAGCGAGCGCTGTTTCATTAAGTTGATACATCGATCATTTACTATTTCGGCAAATCCTTAAATCCTTTATTGCAGTGCCATCAGGGTTTAGACTTTGAATCACATCATTATCATCCCAGCCATAGTCTCCGGCGCATTTCAATACGGTTCCTATCTTGTCGCTAATGCTATTCCCCTGGTTATCTTTAGTGGGTCCTACGCGATCGCTAACTTTGTATTCACCGGAAACTACGTTTTCTACCTGGAATTTAGTCCAACTAATACTGGCTTTATATACATTTCCTGGTATCAGTGTCACCTCTTTCTGCTTACCGTCTTCCATCTCGGGAATTTTTAATGTCAGCTCGCCGTTGTTTAATTCAGCATTAGACAAATCTAGCGTCACATTTGTTGTATTTGATGACGAAGCCGAAATACTATCACTCTGAGAGAAGTTTATTGTTTTAGCATTATTCCATGCATTCTTCCAAACACCTTCCACGGAAGCAGACACGCTAGCACTAGCATTATTGCATTTTGTTCCTTGGTCTATTATAAACCTAGCATCTTGCCATTTAGATTGAGGAGTAGCTTTTTGCCATGTAGTGGAGTCCAGATCAAGACCCCCGACGCTCAACTTGCTGGCATAGGTATCTATGATTTTCGGTCTATCTTTGCTTTTACTCTGAGTTTTACCCCATGTTTCCTTGTAGGTCTCTGTGTGTTTTCCAAGAGTGATCTCTTCATCCAAGGCTTGATCAACCCATTTTGCACCAACACCATACTTTACAGCATCATCTAAACTAACGATTCCCATAATTCAATATTTTTAAATTTTAAAAAAAATTACAACAAAAAAAAACTTTAGTTTATGGCTTTTTTAGTTGTCAATATAAACATACTTGATTTTTCCCTAAAAAACAAGAGCATTTGAGGGTCAATTGAGGGTCAATTGAGGGTCATTTGAGGGTCATTTGTTGACTAAATTTAGTTGATTTTTCTAGTAGATGTATATCAACTGACCTTAAACTAAACCATTACTTATAGTTATTATGAATAAGAATGGCACAATATAGAGAGTCAAATATCAACTAGAATAAAGCATTTAAAGAATGTCTTACAGTAAGGATTTACGAACAAGATTCATTGATTATATTGAAAATGGAAGAAGTATTTTATCGGACACCAGAATCTATAAAGTGGGACGTTCTACAATATAGTCATTTCAAATAAAAATGAAACTCTTTTTCTGCTGAAACTTAGTTATAGCAAAAAAAAATGTCTCAACCTAAATTAAAATAACTATATATTGGTGGCTAGCAAGAATAGAATTAAAACTGACAAAAGTCACAAGACGTCAGGGAAAACTAGATGGGCAAGCATGTTTAACAAGATGTGAAAGAAAATCTAGATAAATGATTGTGCGATCGCGCTATAGATTTTGGAGTTAATATTAGTTCAAATCATTGAAATTATTTCCCCTAGTACAGAAACATACGATCGCGACAATAAGTTTAAATATTATCGTCAAATTCCCAGTTTGCAAGAATATGTTTGAGTAGATTCAGAATCAATATCTGTAGAAATTTATCAACGTGGCAAGGGAAAAATTTGGCATTATTGTGCATATACAGAAGGAGAGTCAATTACATTATCTAGTATTGAATTTACTTCTACTATTGAAGTCTTATAGCAAGGATCTAACTTTGAAACTGATACTGTCGATCCAGAATAAACCTAATACCCTATTGTTATTTCAGCTATCAGTTATTAGTTATCAGTACCGACTGCTGAAGTTCCCTTAGCATTAGAATTATTTTGCTGACAAAATTTTTCATAATTGTTAGACTACAGTGGAGACGTTGTATGCAAAATCCCTACCATAAGGTTATCATTTTTATGTAGTTCCACAAAGCCGGATTTACCGTGGATGAGTCCTAATTAAGTTAACCTAAAATAATATTCTAAAATATCTATTTCATCGGGACAGAATTAAAAGCCAACTTAGCTTTCAATTCTAAATTGTAGAGTTGACCTTAAATCTGAAATATATGGAGCGTAGCATCTCAAAGTCTTTATTGTTTCTACAAAGATTGGAACCAAAAATTTCAGTCATGGATCGCTATATCATAGCAGAATTAATTGGGCCATTCCTCTTTGGTGTAGGATTATTTTCATCTATTGGCATAACAGTTGGCGCCATGTTTGAGTTAGTCCGAAAAGTAACAGAATCTGGATTACCTATTTCCATTGCTATTCAAGTCTTTCTCCTAAAAATGCCAGAATTCATTGGTTTGGCATTCCCCATGGCAATGATACTCGCTACTCTCATGGTTTACAGTCAGATGTCTAGCCATAGTGAGATAGTTGCTCTTCGTAGCTGTGGCATTAATGTCTATCGAATGGTTATACCAGCAGTAATATTAAGTTTGATGGTAACTACTTTGAGCTTCGCCCTCAATGAAGTAATTGTACCTAGTGCCAACTATCAATCATCTCTCATTCTAGAAAAAACTCTAGAGCAAGAAAATCCTCCTTTCAAAGAAGAAAATATCTTCTATCCAGAATTTGGTAAAGTCAAGCAACCAGACGGTAGTCAAGACGATACACTTACCCGTTTATTCTACGCCGAAAAGTTTGATGGTAAATATATGCAAGGGGTAACTATTCTAGACCGTTCCCAATATGGAGTTGACCAAATAGTGTCCTCTGAGTCAGCAACTTGGAATTCAGCAGAAAATATTTGGGACTTATTTAATGGGACAATTTATCTTGTATCTCCAGATGGTTCATATCGTAATATTGTCAAGTTTGACCATAAAAAATTAAAGCTTTCTACTGCCCCTTTAGATTTAGCGGGTAAAAGACGTACTTACAAACAAATGAATATTTCTCAATCTTATAAATATTTAGAGTTAATGCGAGTAAGTGGAAATTATCGGAAAGTTGTTAAAACCCAAGTCAGAATTCAACAAAAATTTGCTCTACCATTTGTCTGTTTAGTAATGGGTTTAGTAGGAGCAGCTTTAGGAATTAGACCGCAAAGAAATGCTAATCGAGGTACTAGCTTTGGTATTAGTGTTATCATTATTTTTGCCTATTATTTACTTTCATTTATTACAGGAGCAATGGGGCAAAAAGAAGTTTTAACTCCTTTTTTGGCTGGATGGTTACCAAATTTTTTAGGTCTTGGAATAGCTGTATTCTTGTTAGCAAAAGTCTCACGTTAATCAATTCAATATTTAAACTTTCAAAGTGGTTTTTGTAACGGGGATTTTGAGCAAATATCCAAAAATATTTCCCATGAGAATGCAGGGCATTATAAGTTAAAATTTAGAATTTAGAATTTATAAGTTAGAATTTAGAATTTAGAATTTAGAATTTATAATTTAGAATTTATAAGTTAGAATTTATAAGTTAGAATTTATAAGTTAGAATTTATAAGTTAGAATTTATAAGTTAGAATAGTTTTTCTCAAGGATAGCAGACAACAATAAGTCGTTTAAATACATAAAAGCTTACCCAATTATTTTGATAATTCAAAAGTATGCTCGGCAAATATTGAGCAATTAAAGATAGAAAGTAATTTAAGTAATGTTTTCTCATCTTGTTATTCTTTAGCAGCAACTTTTTTATGTCACTTTGTTGATATAAATAGCACTTAAAGACTAAACTAATACTTGTTTTAAATGGGTATTAGTAAGCTTGAATTATCTAATTGATAATTCCGAATTTAGAAGGTTTTTTATTAAGGTTGGCAGACAACAAGAAGTCGTTTAAATGCACAAAAGCTGATGATCTAAAAATTATTATTAAGGGTCTACAGAATATAGTAACTTTAAATAAGGATGAAAGACTTTTTATGTTGAAACTTAGTTATAGCAATAAATACTTATCTCAATATAAATTAAAATAACTACAAATATATAAACCCATAATCTTTATATTTTTAAATCCTGAATCCTCTGTTAATAAGTCACATAAAATGACTGAATCAATATTAAAAACTTGGGATTTTCCCCCATTAGTTAAAGGAAAATCCCAAGTTAGCCAACATTAATGACTGTACTTATTTCTACTTGCTCTGGGTCTAGAACTATTTAAAGTGATGATATAGTCATTTCAAATTATATTGGAAAACTTTTTCTGCCGAAACTCAATTATAGCAAGAAATACTTGTCTCAATCCAAATTAAAATAACCGTAAATCAGGGTTCTATATTTATTCAGCAAACCCTGTAATTTGCACAAAGGGAATAACCTTTTTGTAAGATTAATGCTAAGTTAATGTTAATTATTCTTAGTGTTTACTTCTCCCTCACTCCCCTACTACCCCTCTACGGTCAGAGTTAAGGATGGGTGCCCTACTCAAGATACGGGTTTAAAACTTTTTG
The DNA here is from genome assembly GCA_023356605.1 of Trichodesmium sp. MAG_R02. GTDB lineage: Bacteria > Cyanobacteriota > Cyanobacteriia > Cyanobacteriales > Microcoleaceae > Trichodesmium. The sequence goes on from JAKQYE010000172.1 coordinate 4,899, forward strand.
ATAAATGGTAGAATAGCATTCCTAGTGTATAATAAAATATGTCAAAGCCTTTAATATCTAAATCAAAAATCACTAGATTTTTATTAAAATTACATAAATTTTTGATAAATCGAAGCAGGATATTTTGGTTGGGTTTAAGCACAGTAGTTGTATTAATTTATGGTATTGAATCTCTAAAAGCAGCCTTTGAAACTAAATATATAATTCAAGATGATGCACGACAACATATATTTTGGATGCGTCGTTTTTTCGATACAGAATTATTTCCAGAAGACTTAATAGCTGACTATTTTCAGTCAGTGGCACCTTGGGGTTATAAAATTTTTTATTGGTTGATCACATCTCTAGGCATTGACCCAATTTTTATAGGTAAATTATTACCCATATTTCTGGGATTAATTTCTACAATTTACTGTTTTGGAGTGAGTTTACAAATTCTGCCAATTCCCGCTGTAGGATTTTTTACTTCATTCATTTTAAACCAAAGTTTATGGATGGAAGACGACTTAGTTTCTGCTACCCCTAGAGCGTTTTTCTATCCACTTTTTTTAGCCTTTTTATATTACTTACTCCGAGGTTCTTTATTTCCTATTTTGGTCGCGATCGCTCTCCAAGCAATTTTTTATCCCCAAACAGTTTTACTATCACTAAGCATCCTAACTATTAGACTATTCTCCTATCATCAAAAGCGGTTAAAATTCACCTTAATTAAACTCAATTATTGGCTGTGGTTAGGAGGAATAATAACTGCTACAATAATACTTTTACCATACAAATTAGCTGCTACTGAATTCGGACCAATTATTACTACTACCGCAGCTAAAATACAACCTATTTTCAATTATGCTGATAGTACATATGGCAGAGCATTTTTTTTTCATCATAACCCTTTAGTTTTTTGGCTCACAGGACCAAGGAGCGGTATTTTATTTGTGGGATTATTTTCACCATTTGCTATAGCTTCATTACTATTACCTTTTCTACTCAAAAAAGAAAAATTTCCTCTAGGAAAACAAGTTTCTGACAAAGTCGGAATATTAGTTCAAATTTTCATAGCATCAGTAGGATTATTTGTTCTAGCTCATATCTTTTTATTTCAGCTTCATTTTCCCAACAGGTATATTTACCATAGCATGAGAGTGATGATGGCAATAGCTGGTGGTATTGCCTTAATTATCTGGTTAGATAGTTATTTGAAGGAAATTATTTATCAGATAGAAAACAATTTTACTTTTCTACAGGGAATATATCTCGGATGTACAACTTTGTTATTAGTATTATTCAGTATTATTCCTTTTTCCACAGACCTAACAATAGATAATCAATCCTACATTAAAGGCAAGGAAAAAGAATTGTATGAATATTTATTGGCACAACCTAAAGATAAATTAATTGCCTCCATCTCCAAGGAATCAAATAATATTCCTACTTTTGCTCAACGTTCAACCTTGGTAGCCCAAGAATATAGCTTACCTTATCACTTAGGATATTATAGTCAATTTAGTCGAAAAGCTATTGATTTAATTCAGGCTCAATATACTCCTAACCCAGAAGAAGTTAATAATTTTATTCATAATTATGGGGTTGATTTTTGGTTGCTCGATCTAACCGCTTATAACCCTAGATATGTAGCCGATAAACAGTTAATTCGTCAGTATGATTTAGCAGATTCGATTATTTATCAACTGGAGCAAAATATGATCCCGGCCTTATCAACTACTGTGAAAATTTGTACTGTGTTAACCACTAAGCGAATAGTATTATTACCAACATCATGTATTACAAATGAGTTAATAAAATTGAGTGGTAATAATTATGAAAATCCTCAAAATAGATGACTTAAGTTACATCAGATTCCAGCTCAATGTGGTTTGATAAAAAACCAGCTCAATGTGGTTTGATAAAAAAGTTTAATGTTTTTTATATATTCCCTATCCTACTCCCTATCACCCTATTCCTTAAAAGGATTATTCCAACGTTGGTTATACCCGCGATCATAAAAGCTATTATTGCTACTAGAAAAAGGATTATTTGAAGGAGTTGCTAGTACATTTTGATTCTGATTAGGATTCACTTGGTAGCCATCTTGTAGCTGATTTTGCCGATATCCCTGATTATTATAAGAGTTAGGAAATCCTAAATTATTAACTATATTTACCTCATTTTTATTATTCGCTAATCCATTAGGTGCTACTGGAATTAATGGAGGTAGATTTGGATTAATAGGTTTTCTCTGAGGAGAATAATTATATCCTGATAAATTAGTTTGTTTATTGATCTGATTTATTGCTCCTGTAGTTTGTTTATTGATCTGATTTATTCCTCCTGATAAGTCAGTATAGTAAGGTTTTGGAGGAGTAATATTAATGTAAGGTAAAGGCGGATTGTAATTGCTTCCTTCCTCAGATTTAGAAACATTAGATTTCGAGCCATTAAGAATGGGAGAAGATTTAATATCCCTTGGCTTGAGTTGAGTTGGGTAGAGGTTGAACTTACTGCTTTGAGAGTGATAATTTGAAGGAGATTCAGATTTACCTTTGGAACTCAAATAATCATCCATAGCATTCTGTAGAAGATTAACAGGTTCTTCTTTTTTTTCTTCCTGGTTTGCTTGCTCTAAAAAATTTATACTGCCCAATCCCAATAGAGAAGAAGTAGATAATTTAGTATCTGGTAGTTGATTTGTAGAAGGTAAATTATCAGTTGGTGCTGCTTTATAAATATTAATTTCTGGCAGAGGGTTACCCAAATCTTCTTCAGGCTTTATAATTTTTTTATGCTTTTCTCTTTTTGGTCGTTTTAATAAACTTTCCTGAGAACTTAGTAAAGGATTAATTAGCAGTTTGTTATAATTTTCTAAATCTTTAATTAAAACTGATGAACTGTCAATATCACTCACTACAGAAATCTCTTCAGGAGATAAAGTTTCGGTGATTGTATTGCCGTTTAATGATGAATTATCATCATCCTCAATAGTTAACCATTCTGGATGCACTGATAATTCCCAAACAAATAATACCACTAGAGAAACTACGCCAATAGGTCCCCAAACCGATAGCTTCGTCAAATGACGAAATCTGGCTCGGAAGTAGCGTATAGAATTAGATAATTTTTTGGGAGAAAACATAAATTTTGCCCTTTTGTTTATTATAATAGTTATCTACCTATGAACCCCCCGTTTCTTGTTGAGGTGCGTAAATATTGTATGATTTTTTGGCTAAATCACTCCATTACTTTTGCATATGAAAGATATAACCAAACAATTCGATTTTTCTATACTTTAGAAGATCTGCAAACTTTTTAAGTAAATTTAAGTAAATATTTTCAAGGGAGAATAACTTTTTTTCTTAGTAAGAATAGTTTAACTAAATATTTATAAATTGTTGTAGTATGACCAACAAAGAAGGTTCAAACTCGGCCCTTTCAAGGACATGAAAAAAATAAACTTTGCTTTTTCACGCTCCTGGCTAAAGCTAGAGAGAGATACTGACAACTGAGATGACAAAAGGCAGACAAATGTTATTTATTGCTCAAAAACTTTTTTTTGCCTACTGTCCCCTAGATAGGGGTGGCGGAAAATGTCTTTTTCAGGAGCAATGATACCACCCCTAATTTTTTACCTACCCCTAACCCTGACCGTGGAGGGAGAGTCGGATATATTTTTCCCTTGATTTTTCTTTATGGGATTGCTCAAAATACTAACTTTATAAACAGGAAGAACCGAAAACCAGGAACTTTTTTCGACAAAAAAAGGCTAATAACTTTATATGTCAATCCTTTCATCCAATAATTCAGCAGGTCCTAAATAGTGCTGGTATTAAGAAATATTAATTACTTTCATCTTCCCTCTGTTATTCTCTCGGTATATGTCCCTCAATTTGAGGATTTAACTTTCATTATATCTGAATAATTTACTAAACTAACTTATGATTGCTAAATTGTTTGCTCATAACCCCTCTAAGTTAGTAAACACTGAAAAACCTCTTTTTACCGAAAAATTGGGTTTAAAGCCTCCCCCATAAGCGGGCGACTTTTTGGTTGATTTTTTTTCACTGGTTATGTTATGATAATTTTTAGTTCAAAAGTAATTCCATGATAGCCAGATTTAAGTACCATATATATCCAACATGGTGAGAGGAATACAGGTTATTAAGGTGATCTAGTTTGCGTCCTTGTTGTCTGGAATGATAGTCTAGCTTGCTATCAGGAAAAGTACGAACTAGTAAAGAAAAAAACCGACTAATTCTGAACTACAGAAACACTTTATTACTCTGGCTAAAAAGACCTCAGAAAGGGTTTGGCTTTCGGGAGTTTTTGGCCCTTGCTACTACAGCAATCTTTAAACCATTTAAACCAAGCTTATCAAAACTTTTTTAAATCAACTCAAGGCAACAGAAAAGGTTAACCTATAAGACCTCTTAAATTTAAGAAGAGAATGTCATTGCCAACAGCTAGATTTACAAAGGGTGGATTTAAAGTTGCTCAACTAATGGTCTACTTAGCTAAAATAGGAAAGCTGAAAATTTTGTGGTCAAGGGAACTACTCGCTATTCCATCATCAGTAACACCTAATCAAAGATTCGGCTAATGGATATTTCCTAGGTTTTGTAGTAGAAGTCAAGCCCGAAGTATTGCTTAAAACTGATAATTCGGTAGGTATAGATTTAGGAATTAAAACTAAAGCGAGCTGTAGGGATACCCTTATGCAACGTCTGTACATGGTAAACAAATTAATGCACCAAAACCACTAAAGAAACGAATGCTCGAAGTACCGAAAACTAAGTAAGTCATTATCTAAAAGAACTAAGGGTTCTAAACGATATGAAAAAGCTAGACTGAAAATAGCTAAGTTTCATGGCAAACTGTAAAGATACAAGGAGAGATTTTCTACACAAATTATCTACTGAAATGTCCGTGAAAACCAAACAATTGTTTTAGAGGTTAGACAAGTTTCTGGAATGGTTAAGAATCGGAAATTATCGAGAGATATTTCAGAAACACGGCTGGAGAAAATTCCGGACATTTTTAGAGGGAAAAGCAGAAAAATACGGTGGCGCTCTAAGAGTAATTAGCCGTTGAGAACCCACATCCCAAACTTGCTGTTGTTGTGGATTTAAAAGTGGAAAATTAGACTTATCAATTCGTAAGTGGGAATGTCGTATATTGTGGGGCTAAACATGATGGAGACGAAAATGGAGCAAGAAATATATTAGTTGTGGGTGGGCATACACCAGACAAAAAACGGACAGGTCGGCCAGCATGAGACTACTGCCAAAGTAGTAGCAGCCTGTGATATGTCAAAGCGCTGAGGGACTAAGGCTCGGTAAGAGTGCTGGTGCCTTTAGGCAGGGGAGGACGTCAACTCTTAATGCTAGCTTTTAAGTTCTAGTATGTCGCAGCAGACCTTAAATTTAACTTTGGGGACTTTAACTTTCTTTACCCAGAAGAAGTAGAGGACTGTCGAAGTCTCAATCAAAACCGCTACAGCATGGCTGTGAGACCCAAATTTAGAAAAAAACACTATTCTTTGGGGTGTAAATCTTTAATCCTAATACAAATCAAATGGACAAACAGGTAAAGTTACTAGAAGATAAAGAAGAGTTGATCAAACTAGCTCTGGACATTTCCTTGGGGAAAATTCAAGAGGCCATCAGAGAGCGTAACCAATGTACAATAGCTTTAGCTGGTGGAAATACTCCAAGGCCACTGTATGAGTCTATAGGAACTCAAAATTTAGATTGGGATAAGATTCATGTATTTTGGGGTGACGAACGCTATGTAGCTCCTGACCATCCAGATAGTAATCAAAGAATGGCCAGGCAAGCTTGGCTAGATCAAGTGCCTATACCAGCAAAAAATATTCACCCTATGGGAACAGGGGCGGGAGACCCTAAAGCTGATGCTTTAAGTCATGATGCTCATTTGCAAGAATTTTTTCAAGTCTCTACGGGGGAGTTTCCTAGCTTGGATTTGATTTTACTAGGAATGGGAGGTGATGGTCATACAGCCTCCTTATTTCCCCATACAGATGCATTGAAAGTCAGCGATCGCCTAATTGCTGTCGGAAATAAAGATGGCCAACCACGATTAACCTTCACAGTTCCATTCATTAACCAAGCACGTTGCGTAGTATTTCTAGTTGCTGGTGCAGATAAACAAGCTGCTTTAGACCAAGTATTTGCTGAAACTGGGGACGATATGAATTATCCCAGTCGCCTGATCCAACCCCAAGGAGAACTACAATGGTTATTAACAGGTGTTAATTTACCGAAAAATTGGGTTTAAAGCCTCGCCCATAAGCGGGCGACTTTTTAGTTATAGTTGTTTTAATTTAGATTGAGATAACTATTTCTTGCTATAACTAAGTTTAAACAGAAAAAGTCTTTCACTTTTATTTGAAATGAGTATAAATTTTTTTCACAGGTCATGTCCTTGTTACTTTTTAGTTCACAGGAAATATATTAGTCGCCTGTGGGCTTACCGAGACAAAAAACGGACGGGTCGGCAAGTTTAAGACTACTGCAAAAGTAGCGGTAGCCTGTGAAACGTCAACCCGCATCGGAGCTACGGATCGGTTGTTTCCCTGTGCATTTAGGCCGGAGAGGATGTCAAAGCAGTAATTAGTCTCAAACAAATCACCGAAAATCTGGGTTTAAAGCCTCGCCCATAAGCGGACGACTTTTTAGTCATTTTTTTTTTCAATAAATTAGTTATTTTTTTTCGAGAGATATGTTATTCTGAATTTTAATCAAAAAGTTAAGTTATAAAACCTGGATTTAAGTATCGCAAGATTTTATGAACAAATTACCTACCGAAATAATCCGTGAAAACCAAACAATTATTTGAGAGTTATAATATCAAATCCGGTAGCATTGGTATGATCCAGTATCGAGGCATAATTAGGTCTATATTCTAAGGTCTAACGGCCTGTGGCCTATAATGACCACATGAATTATATTCCTCCGAGGCCAAGAGATTTGATATGATTATGTATCTGGACTGATTAAAAACCCTAACTCGCCCCTAACCTCCCCTGGGAGGGGAGTAAGAGGAGTTGGTTAATGATGAGGGTAAGTTTACTCATAGGAACACTTCTTGCTAGTCCTGCTGGGGTAATGGTTTTTGAGTAAAATGGGGATAGAGTGATGGGGGGTGGAGAAGTGGGGTGATAGAAGGTATTTTTCCCACATCAGTATCCTTTTCTTGAGTTTTTCCCTCACTCCCCATGGCAAAAAATTGTCGTGCTCCTATCTCTTTCAGCATTAATATGTACCACCACCCACTTCTCGAAAGTAAAGCAGAAAAATAGGGTCGTGATTTTAGAGTAATTATTCGTAGGGAGTCAACATCCTACGTACGTTATGTGCCACGTTCCTCTTATGCTGTAGATTCCAAGGTGAAAAGTTTAGACCTTCAGGTGCGAGAGTGGGATTGTCTTAACTGTGGTGCAAAAAACGATAGATAGGATGTCAATTGGGTATTTTAATCATCTGACCGATAGCAAGGAGAAAATAAATGATTGTCTGTCCTAATTGTAATCATCAGAATCCTGATGGAGCAAACCAATGCGAAAACTGCTACACTCCCTTAGCAGTGACTACCAGTTGTCCTAAATGTGGAGCAATAGTTCAAGCTGATGCTGCCTTTTGTGGTCAATGCGGTTTTGACTTGAAAGGTAATGCTAGCATAGAGGAAGGTCAAGTTTTATCCGAAACAAGTCCAGCAGTGATACCAACTCTTGTATCGCCTATATCAGCACCAGATATAGAGATACCTAACCTTGCTATGCCAGATAAGTTAGTGGCACCAGAACCTTTGCTTTCCGGTAGAGTCAACTTAGAAAAATCTAGCAACCCTAATACTCCAGTTCCTATTGAGGAAGAGGAACCCATATCAACCATTAATGCTGTAAGCACACCTGTGGCTACTCCAGAAGTAAGTTCTGTACCTCCCAGTGAGGAAAAAGCGATTCCGGCAAAGACCCAGCTCCAAGAACAGTCTGCTAAGTTGCTTCATATCAGAACAGATACAAATATCGAATTACCAGTTAATTTACCTGTAATTCATATTGGTAAGCCTAATGACAGAGTACCACCAGATGTTGATGTTTCAGGATTTCCTGACTCGGAAGTAGTTTCTCGGAGTCATGCTGATATTAGAGTAGAAGGGGATAGTTATTATATTGAAGATACTGGTAGTTCCAATGGTACTTATATCAATAATACTCCTTTGACAAAAGGAAATCGACATAGGTTAAGACCAGGCGATCGGATATCTTTGGGGAAAGGAGACTTAGTTTCATTCGTATTTCAAGTTTCTTAGCAAAGTCAGGACTTACGCAAAGACACTATATATAGCGCATAACAATTTCGACGAACTTCACGCTTCGTCACGTGCGTTAGCCCAGCTTTGCGGAACGCAATCGCCTAACTATTTTTATTCAAAAACCAATAGTAATTCAAGTCAAATAACCTTCATTTTAATTGAAGGATATTTCAATTGGTCGGTTAGATATTTTGATCAATTACCGTGCTTAACTTGATCAGGACTTACGGAAAGGCACTAATTGTAGCGCAAATATTTGAAATATTCATGAAAAACACACCATATCTAGCGGTGCTGCGTAAGTCCTGTTGATAAATACTTTTGCCTATTTTAGAAGCAAATCTTTTTAAGAAGTTCCACACGCTCCATTGCACAAGCAATATGATTCTTTTGAATTATTCGCAGACGACACTGACAAAATTCTAAACCTGTTAATTGCTTAATTTCTCGATTGATATCTTCGAAATACCATCGAGTTTGAGATTCAAACTCTACATCATAAGAGTGACGATTGAGTTAAGTCATTAGTGACAATATATTCTGTTCTGTTAGCAGATACAGTAGCCCAAAATATTTTCACCTTTTTGTCTCGTGGAAAACCTTTAATTTTGATTCTTTTTCCTGATAATTTTTCAGCCTCTTTCCAATTTAAGTCTTGAACTTTTTTGTATTTTTCGATCGCGACCTGTATCATCAACGCGCGCGATTACTTTTTAAAGGACAATAATAAATTTTTCTATCATTATCTATTAATCCCATTAATCTTTGTGTTGCATACCAACTATCCATTAATACTGT
>JAKQYE010000173.1 GCA_023356605.1 Trichodesmium sp. MAG_R02
AACCCGTTTAGGATTAAAAACAATTCCTGGTAAAAGGATAACTATAAAGGGAATAAAGCCATTAGGATGTACCCAATGGCCACGAGAAAATTTCTATCTCTATGGGGCAATAGAAGTAAAATTTGAAATGACACAAACCTAGTTTCTACATAAATTTAGTTGATTTTTCAGTTAATTTTACTTTAACTGATTCAAGCGATCGCGCAAAATTTCGGCCTGCTTTTCTGCCTCTGCCAAATTATGTCTAGTTTCCTCCACAAATTTCGGGTCTGCCTTATTCACAAAACCTGGTTTACTCAACCGTTTCTTAGTAGATCCTACCTCTTTTTCCAACTTCTCTAACTTTTTATTTAATCGAGCAGATAAAGCCTCAATATCTACTACTCCTGATAATGGAATTAAAACTTGTACAGTACCAATAACACCAGCAATAGTTTGACCAACCGTATTATCAACATTAGAAGTAATATTCAACTTTTCAATCTTAACTAAATCCTGAATATAATTCTCTCCTTTCCTCAAAATTTCCCGTTCTTTTTCATTTTCACTCTGCAAAATTGCTGTAATTTTTACCTTGGGCTTAATATCAGCCTCCGCCCGTAAATTTCTCAGACTCCGAATTACCCCAATTAATAACTCAAATTCATGATCCAAATCAGAATTAATTAAAGATTTATCTAACTTCGGATAAGACTGTAAAGCCAAACAGTTTTCTTCTCCAACTTGATTCAAAGTATGCCAAATTTCCTCAGTAATATGAGGCATAAAAGGATGTAATAATCTTAAAATTCCATCCAAAATATAAGCTAAAGTTTGCTGTGCCACCAACCGAGAATTTTCATCTTCACCCTGTAAACGAGACTTAACTAATTCAAGATACCAATCACAAAAATCACCCCAAATAAACTCATAAATACCCTTTGCAGCTTCTCCCAAACCATAATTATCTAAATAATCACAAGTTTGCTCCACAGTCTGATAGAAACGAGACCAAATCCAACAGTCAACTAGTTCTAATTTATCTGTCTGTGGTTCCCCTAATTCTTCAGGAGTTTTACCCCCTAATTTCATCATGACAAATCTGGCAGCATTCCAAATTTTATTAGTAAAATTTCGAGAAGCTTCTACCGATGCCGACTCATCAGTTTCTCGATTATAATCCATCCTCACATCTTGTCCTGCTCCAGCAGTTTCTCGCATCAAAGTATAACGCAAAGCATCAGTACCATACTTTTCAATTAATAGTAATGGGTCAATACCATTTCCAGCAGATTTAGATTGCTTTTTACCATTTTCATCTAACATTAAACCGTGAATATAAACTGTTTCAAAAGGCATTTTTCCAGTAAAATATACTCCCATCATTGTCATTCTAGCCACCCAGAAAAAGATGATATCAAAACCAGTAGAAAGAGTGCTAGTAGGATAATATTTAGCTAAATCAGGAGTATTTTCCGGCCAGCCTAATGTGGAAAAGGGCCATAAACCGGATGAAAACCAAGTATCAAGAACATCTGGGTCTTGTTGAATTTTGACATCATCTCCAAATTTCGCCTTTGCTACCTCCAACGCTTCCGCCTCCAAAGGAGCGACAACAAAAGGAGTATTCTCGGTAATTTCTCCATTGGTTTCACTTACAGCATACCAAGCCGGAATTTGATGACCCCACCATAGTTGTCGGGAAATACACCAGTCTTTAATTTTTACCAACCAGTCGCGATAAACTTTCGTCCAACGTTCGGGAACAAATCTTGGTTGGTTGTGCCTATCTAATAATTCCAGTGTTTTCTCCGCCAAAGGTTGAATTTTGACAAACCACTGAGTTGAGAGCAGGGGTTCTATAGGTACTTTACCCCGATCACTATAGGGAACACTATGACTATAATCTTCCACTTTTACTAAAAAGCCTTCTTCTTTTAACTGTTTGACAACATTTTCCCTCGCCTCAAAACGGTCTTGCCCAACATACACTCCCGCATTTTCATTCAAACTGCCATCTTTATTCATAATATTGATCAACGGCAAATTGTGACGTTTACCCATTTCAAAATCATTAGGGTCGTGAGCAGGAGTAACCTTAACACAACCAGTACCAAACTCAGGGTCAACCAACTCATCAGCAATAATAGGTATTTCCCGTTTCATTATTGGTAGGCTAAGAGTTTTGCCGATAATATCTTTGTAGCGATCATCATTAGGGTTCACAGCAACACCAGTATCCCCCAACATAGTCTCTGGGCGAGTAGTAGCGACTTCCACATAACCACTACCATCAGTAAGGGGATAACGGAAATGCCAGAGGTTGCCATTAACTTCTTTATTTTCTACCTCCAAGTCAGAAACAGCAGACTGACTGGCAGGACACCAGTTGACTAAATAGTTGCCCCGATAGATGAGACCTTGTTTGTAGAGACGCATAAATGCTTCAATAACAGCTTTTGATAAGCCTTCATCCAGAGTAAAACGTTCTCGTGTCCAGTCTGTAGAAACTCCCAAGCGACGCAGTTGATTAACAATAGTACCACCAGACTCCGCTTTCCATTCCCAGGCACGTTCGAGGAATTTTTCCCGCCCGATATCATAGCGAGTTTTCCCCTCAGCTTTGAGCTTGCTTTCTAGAATAGTTTGAACCGCTATACTAGCATGGTCAGTTCCAGGGAGGTAGAGCGCATTGTCACCGCGCATTCGATGGTAACGGATGAGGGCATCAATAAGAGAATTATTGAAAGCATGGCCTGCATGGAGACTACCTGTAACATTTGGTGGAGGAATGACTATGCAGTAGGGATCGCCTAGTTGGTTAGGGTCTGCTTTGAAAGTATTGTTTTGTTCCCAATATTTCTGCCATTTAGCTTCAGTGACAAAGGGATTGTATTTGGTTGGTAGTTCTGGTATGCTTTTTGTCATTTCAGTTATCAGTTATCAGTTATCAATTATCAGTAACTCTAAATGAAGCCAGAGGCTTGATAGTTTATTCTTTTAATCCCAAATTTTCGGTAAAAGGGCAGGAGATTTAAAACCTTATTTTTTAGTCATAGATAGAATTAATTTTTTGGACATTGTTTAATTACTTTTAACATTCTGTAATACTCTGAGGAATGTGATATAATAGTATGCTTTTAAATTTCAATGGTTTTGATTACTTATTACTTAGAAATATCAGCTAACCAGACTTTATCTAAGTAGTTAATAAATTGAAAGAGTTCCATTCTACTACATCTTCCAAAAGGGCTTGATAGCCTCTCACATTAGGATGAATCCCATCATTACAAAGACGCGATCGCCACCAACTTTCCCCCCGACTTAACCATTTTTCAAACACATCTAAATAAGGTATTTGTCGCTTTAAACAAGCTAACCGAGTTGCCTCTTTATATATGTATTGGTCATCATGACTATAATATAAACAATCTTGGAAAGGCATTTTAGCTTGGTCAACAGGAACCATTCCTACAAATATTACAGGACAAAGTTGCTTTGATACATCTAATAAATTATCTAAAATTGTTTGAAATCTGCAGAAATCTGTATAATAACGTCCATTTGGCCTTTGGACTCTAGCAGAATCATTTACCCCAACAGAAAGAACAATAATATCTGGTTGACGATTTCTTAATTCTCCCCGATGGCGAAACTCATCTTTCAAGCGTTGTTCCACTTGTAACACCCGGTTTCCCCGGACTCCCAAATTATATAGTACATGGCCAGAACTATCTGGTAACATCCAATGTCGTCGTAGTCTTTCCACCCATCCGCCACCTTCATAATCCCCAAAACCATAAACTAAACTATCTCCTAATGCAACTATTTTTAGAGGATGATGATGGCTTTGAGAAAAAGGGTTTGAAGTCGTAAGACCAGGTACTAACATAGATAATAAAAATAAGTTCAAGAAATTCACATTAATAAATATTATTGTAATTTTATTAAAATTTACTAATTTTTAACCAAAAAAATTAAGATTGATGTGAATAACTGCTCTAATTAGGACGAGTAGATTAATTATCACAGTATTGACTTATGAAGGCTTGAATCTTTTTGCTTCAATAGCACCAGCTTTTCAGTTGCTAAAGCTTTCCCATGACAACGTCTTGGGAAGACTTGGACAAAAAAATCAAGGGATAATTCTTATAGTTTTTTTAAATAAGAATGATATATTTTTTAGGCTTAAATAATTTTATAGCAAGAAAAACTTGTCTCAATCTAAAGTAAAACAACCATATATTTTACTTTAGGGAAAAATTGGGTTTAAAGCTCTGCCCTTTTAGAGCGACTTTTTAGTTGCTTTTTTGAATGCATATGTTACGATTAAAGGCTTTAATGTGGGGGTTAGGTAGTCCGAGACAAAAAAATGGATGGACTAGGCAAGCCTAAGACTAGGGTCAAGTTTTCCTGCCCAATGTGAAAAGCTAACCCACTGATGAGCCTAGACTTAGGATGAATCTATGGGCCTTTTGGCCGGGGAGGATGTTAACCCATCCATAATTTCTCCATTTCTCCCTATTCTCTACTCCTATTAAAGACCTTTCCAGCAAAACCTCAACCCTAATTGCAGAAAATGCCAGACTAATGTGGTATTATCAATTTAAGGTTATGGTTTGTAGTCCAATGCTACTAATCATGCCATAACATAAAATACCGGATTAGTTAGGTGTGCTGACGCCAGAATACTATGAGTGGCCTAATAACTGATGAATCACCCCTAGGCTGATTCAGCAATTGACTTCTGTGACCGCCTACAACCAAGGCGAGATATGTAGTAACAGCTAGACCAAAATTTCTTGTAAACATTGGTGAGGTGTCCCCTTAATAGATAACTTTACCGAAAAATTGAGTTTAAAGCCTCGCCCTTCTAGGGGGAATTTTTAGTTGATTTTTTTTTCACAGGTCATGTTATCATACTTTTTAGTTCACAAGAAATATAGTCATTTCAAAAAGAGATGGAAAACTTTTTCTGCACCAAACGCGAGTTATAGCAAGAAATACTTGTCTCAATCTAAATTAAAATGACTATCTATTGGTCATAGAATAGCTAACATCAGGAAAGATACACTGCATAAACTAACTACTTATTTGGCTAAAAACCACAGTCAAATAGTAATAGAAGACCATTATGTATCAGGAATGATGGCCAATCACAAGCTAGCTAAGGCTGTTGCCGATATGGGTTTTTATGAGTTTAGAAGACAGTTAGAGTATAAGTGTGAGTTATACTGTTCTAAGTTAACCATTGTGGATAGATGGTTTCCTAGCTCTAAGACTTGCAGTAGGTGTGGTCAGGTGAAACAATCTTTGTCTTTATCGGAGCGTGTATTCAATTGTGAATATTGCGGTTTCAGTTGCGTTAGAGATTTGAATGCTAGTTTAAATCTAGCTATGGCGGTCAGTTCGACCGTGACAGCCTGTGGACTGGATAACGCCGACGTTGCCAGAAGGAAGCAGGAATAGAACAGATAATCATAGATTTATATAGATTATCGTAGGTTTCTAAGAACGGTTAGCCTGTGAAACGTCAACCTGCCGAGGAGCTACGGCTCGGTGGAAGCCTCCGTGCCTTTAGGCCGTGGAGGATGTCAATACTGTGTAGTATTAACAGACCTTAGCAATCATGGCATCGCCTAAGTATAAAGTTAGCGTGAATATTTTTTGCTTGTTCCCTACTCCCTAATCCCTTATGATGCAAAAACAATCTAGTGTTAATTCGGCAGAACTAAGTCGTAAGTCGGAGGAGCTAATCAAAGCTTCTTCTAATCGTTATCGGGCTGTAGTGCAGGTGGCTAATCGCGCAAAGCGTCGCCGTTTTGAAGATTTTGATAGTTTTGACGAGCAACTAGTAAAACCAGTCATCTGCGCTATATTAGAAATGTCTGATGAGTTGACGCAGCCAGAAATCATAGGTGAAGTTGACACTAATTCTAGATAGATAATTATATAGTTAGTAGTTGGTGGAGAATAGCCATGAGCAGAAAGCAATGGCTCAAATACTTAAAGATTACCGTGATAACTGCAGTAGTTTGGGCAGGTCTTGGATTTTTCTGGACTTCTTTATCAAATACAGCACGCCCTCCTACTAATTTATTTGAACATAAGTTAAAAAAAATTGTCAAACAAGACCATTCTGAGCACCAAGTCCAAATTGTCCAACGACGGGTACGACCGACAGAGGTATGGCCATTTGTATATGAAAAAATACCAGATTTGCCATTAGAAAATGATTATGTGTCTAAGGACACAGGGGAAGTTAGTACTGAGGATACTTTGGTATCTCGTATGATTAGGTATCATTTATATGTCAAAGGTCGCGCGCCAAATTATCGGTTTGATTGGAAATTAACATTAGCAGATTATTTGGGAGCTAACGATTATCTACAATCATCTGTATATCCTGGCAATGATTCTCTAACACAAAATCCAATGAAAGGCGATCGCCAAGCAATTCAAAATTTAACTCGTTCTCAGAGAAATGCTTTAGTAAATAGGTTAGTAGATATTTTTGGAGGTGACCCCAACCCTCCATCAATACCAAAAGTTCGGCATAGAGATAACTCTGGGGGGTTAGCTCCCAGGGTACCAGTAATTCTCCCCCAAGGAGGTGCAGATTTACTTAAACCTTAACGGAGCTTTGAATTTTCTATAATATACATCTTGAGAAGTTGACTTTTAAGTGCTACTTCAACTTATGGAACGAATAGTCAAAAGTGGAACTGGTTGGCGGTTAGGTTGGAACCCTAAAGCACTAGAGTTTCAGGGTTTAGTCGGTGGAGATGATTGGTCGATAGAACTAACAGCAGGGGAATTAGACGATTTTTGTCGATTATTAGGCCAGTTAAGCAAGACTATTAGTCAAATGGCGGATGAATTGATGGACCAGGAAAGAATAGTCTGTGAAGCTGAAAGTGATTTACTCTGGATGCAGGTAGAAGGTTTCCCTGAAAGTTATACCGTTCAGTTTATTTTAAATCATGGGCGCAGGGGTGAGGGAAAATGGCCTGTAGATTCTGTGCCTGGTTTGGTCCAAGCTGCAGGAATGTTAAATGTTTTTTGATTACAATCATGTTTTTTTGGATACCTGTAATAAAGGTTTTAGGAAATAGAAAATAGTAGACAATTTGAAAGTGAAAAACATTTTTATTATGGTTAATTAGGGTTTACTGAAAAAGTATTTTTAGGGAGTAGGAAGTAGGCAGTTATTGGGAAAAAGGGGAATTATATGAGGAGCCAGGAGTAAGAGTTGTCCCTTAATTTTTCTGCCAACTCTTGCCAAAATACAAAAGCGGATTAGCTTCATTGACATCTTCCCCGGCTGCTAGGCACGGGCATTACTACGCAGCCTTCCTTGGCGGGTTGACATATCACAGGCTGCTGCTGCTTCTTATGGCCAAAATCTGTAAATCCTTTCAGAGTTAATCAGCCGGCCTATTTTAATGGTGTCTGATATATATCTCTGAAAATATGTTATGATGAGGAGATATGCCTTAAAATATTTTTTGATATGAGTTGTCAAAATGCGATAAGGCATAATATCATTTAAAAAATGATATTGTTAAAAGTTAGGGACACAGACATTACTAGATTCTGACACTCGGTTAAATCAGAGGTTGTTCTAATTCTGGCCTCTGTCTTCAACTTATGTCTAGAGTTATAACGGGGCGTAGCGCAGCTTGGTAGCGCACCACTTTGGGGTAGTGGGGGTCGTGGGTTCAAATCCCGCCGCTCCGATTAAAAATAAATTTTTATGGAAAGGTAGAATCAAGGAGTCGAAACTAGCCTGTTCTAATGGCTGGAGAAAAACGACAGGGGCGGGTTTCAACCCGCATTCTTTTTTTTATTGCCTTAAAATTTGTGAAAGTTTTCCCTATAGTTAGTAACCCACATTCCGCACTTCTTAACATTAAATTGATAAGTTTTCTTAAACTATCGCTCCTAATACTTTCCAAGAAAGCTTTATAGCTATGAGCATTGATTTTAACTGTTTAAAGAATTGTAACTAATTTTCTCATTAAAAATTAGTTACTAATAAATTTTATTGATATTAACTCCTATAATGAAGGTTTTTTGTATAGGTCTCTTTGAAAATGTAAATGTAAATATACATAAAGATATATAAATATATGCGGAATGTCGGTTAGTATTACAAGTTATGTATTTAACCCAAAAAAACAAAATTAGAAACTTGTCTAGCTAGCAGCTTGAAGCCTTGAGGCGATCGTACAGGTGATCCAAAAATATGTACAATGTAGGGCTTTATTCACTCAGACAATTTTCTGATTGCTGAGAGTGGATATTTAAAATATGAATCAGACTATCATTATAGCAACGTGGGCTAGTATGTTTATATAATACAAATCACTACTAATGTAATATATGTGAAAGTATTGGTAATAGTAGCAGAAATTTGTACTACATTTAAAGACAATAATAATATGTAAGTATGTGAGCGCTCATGGCTATATTGTAAAAATAACGAAAATTATCAACTACTTTCAACTGATATTGCACAACAAACTTTAAAAGTTGTAGATAGGTCTTTTAAGTCGTTTTTTAGCTGACTACAAAAAGCTCAAAAGGGACTATATCGGTTTGAGCAAATACAATTACCTAGATATCTAAATAAGGAAAGTTATTTTCCTTGAATAATGCCCAGAATTAGGGTGAAACATAGATATTTTAATATCCCAATGTCTAGAAAATTTAAGGCTTTTTATGGTACAGGAAAAATTCCTTTTCCAGAAAGATTAATGGACAATAATCTCAAGGCTTTTAGGATAGATCCTAGATTTAATACTAGATACTTTGATGTTGAATTTATTACAGAGGAGGAGTCACAGCTAATAATAAAATATGACAATATACTAGCAATAGACCTTAGTTTAAACAATTTAGCAACTTGTGTATCAAATACTGGTTCATCCTTTATTCAAGACAGTAGAAAGCTTAAATAAATCAAGCAGTGGTACAAAAAAAATGACTATAATACTTATTTAAAATGCGTATTAGTAAGCTAGAATTTAGAGTTTCTAATTCAGAATTTAGAAGTATTTTTTCTGCATAGTGACATACAATCAATTTGTCTTTAAATGCACAAAAGCTTACCAACTCCCAGTAATTTGTATTACAGGTAGAGCATTTAAGTGATAAAAGTTTGAGTGATACAGTGCTTGACCTTGTTATCAGGTAGAGCCATAGGGTCAATATCCCCACACTACATGATTTTCACTATTGACCCTGTACATTATTTGGCCGAAATATGCTGTATATTAATGGTGAATTGATATTAATTACGATTAAGGTTGAGTAGGAGGCAAATTTTGTCAATTATTTTGAATTAAATATTTAACTTTAATCATTTCTCTACCTCTAATTGTGACAAATTATGTTTCCGATAACCCTCGCTTAATCCGTATATCCATCAAAAATATTCTCAGGATATCACTATAGCAATCCTATTTTTTTCATGTCAAAAATCTTGCCACCTTTTGATAATAGGTTTAGAGGCAACGGTTAATGGGTAAAACTTTCGGAGTTTATTTCTAGTTTTTGAATTGTCAGAACCTATGGGCGTATTGCTATAAGTATTACTCTGTGCTCGAATATTTATATTTAGTAAAACACTCAACCACTAAAAGAACTAGTAAAATTGTAGAATGAGGTCAATAAATATAATCAGTCAATTATAGTTTTAGAGATTATCAGTAGATTAGCTTAAGATATAACACAATTGATTGATTTTTGTAAATTACAGTAAAAGTATCGTCACAAAACACCTTTTCAAGTAGAATTCAAATACAAAAATATATTAGACTAACAGTACCGGAAACAATATGGGAAAACACTAAATTTTAAATCAATTTAAGTGATAAATACCTAAATTATCTGATACATAACTCCAATTAATTTAGTCACATTGTAGAAAAAAATGGTCGCACTAATATCCGATAGTAACTACGAAACGAAAACCCAAGAAATAGCTAAAGAACTCTTGAGAGCCACTCAGGAAAAAAATCGTTCTTTCTTAGGTCAATTACAAAATCAAATGCGGTGGGATGATAAACTCCTTGACTGGGCAATGGCAAGTCCTGGTTTGCGAGTACAACTATTTCGTTTTATTGACTGTTTACCGGCATTACGGAGTAAACCAGAAATAGCTGCTCACCTCCAAGAATATCTGACTACTCAAGAGGTCGAACTTCCAGAAACTCTGAAAAAACTTCTCAATTTTGCTAACCCAGACTCTGTTCCTGGTCAACTAGCGGCTACCACTGTTGCACCTGCAGTTGAAACCCTGGCCCATAAATATATTGCCGGGGAAAATGTTAAACAAATTATCAAAACCCTAGAAAAACTACGGAAAGATAAAATGTGTTTTACTGTTGACCTCCTTGGAGAAGCAGTCATTACTGAAGCTGAAGCACAGTTGTATTTAGACCGTTATATGGAACTGATGACTCAACTTTCCCAAACTGCTAATAAGTGGCCATCAATTCCCCAAATAGATGAAGCAGAAGGGAAACAACTACCACGAGTACAAGTATCTGTAAAACTTACAGCATTTTATTCCCAGTTTGACCCCCTTGATGTTAAAGGTAGTCAGCAGAAAGTCAGCGATCATATCCGTACTCTACTTAGACACGCTGAAAAACTCGGTGTAGCAGTTCATTTTGATATGGAACAATACACCTATAAAGACCTTACTCTCGCTATTCTCAAAGAATTGTTAATGGAACAAGAATTCCGCAACCGCACTGATATCGGTGTAACAATTCAAGCATATTTGCGGGATAGTGAGAAAGATATGCAAGATATTATTGACTGGGCAAAAATTAGAGGTCGTCCGGTTACTGTTCGACTCGTCAAAGGGGCCTATTGGGATCAGGAAACTATTAATGCTTTACAACACGACTGGCCACAACCAGTTTTTAATGATAAACCTGAAACCGATGCCAACTTTGAAAAGCTGACTCAGATGATGCTAGAAAATCATCAATATATTTACTCTGCTATTGGTAGTCATAATGTTCGTTCCCAGGCTCGAGCGATCGCTATTGCTGAAACCCTCAAAGTTCCTCGGCGGTGCTTCGAGATGCAGGTTCTATATGGCATGGGGGACCAAATAGCCAAAACATTGGGAGACAAGGGTTATCGCGTCCGAGTTTATTGCCCCTATGGCAAACTATTGCCAGGAATGGCATATTTAATTCGTCGTCTCTTAGAAAATACTGCTAATAGTTCATTCCTCAAACAAAGTTTAGAAAACCGACCTTTAGAAGAATTATTGGCAGTACCTACTACTAACGGTAAAACTACAATTCACGATATTGTAAAACCAGTTTTCCCTAATGCAGCAGATAGCGACTACGCTAACTGCAAACAACGGCAAGAAGCTCTGAATGCTATTGGTCAAATGCGACTACAGTTGGGAAAAACCTATTTGCCAATTATCAATGGTGAATACACAAACACTGCACAAATGGTTGATTCTGTCAACCCCTCAAATCCTAAAGAAGTTATTGGTAGAATTGGTCTAATATCCGTAGAAGAAGCAGAGCAAGCAATTCAAGCGGCTAAAGCTGCATTTCCCGGCTGGAAGAAAACACCAATTCGGGAAAGGACGAGGATATTACACAAAGCTGCTGACCTAATGGAAAAACGTCGTCACGAGCTGGCAGCATGGATGGTTTTAGAAGTTGGTAAACCCCTTAACCAAGGTAATGCAGAAGTTTCTGAAGCTATAGATTTTTGTCGTTATTATGCTGATGAAATGGAACGGTTAGAAGATGGTTATAAATATGATGTAGCTGGAGAAACTGACCGTTATTGTTATCAACCTCGTGGTATTTCTTTAGTGATTTCTCCTTGGAATTTTCCTCTGGCTATTCCTACGGGAATGACTGTTTCATCTTTGGTGACTGGTAACTGCACGTTGTTGAAACCAGCAGAGGTCTCATCAGTTATTGCCTCTAAAATTGCTGAAATTTTGGTAGAAGCTGGTTTTCCTAAAGGGGTATTTCAATTTGTTCCAGGTAAGGGTTCTACGGTGGGTGATTTTATGGTGAAGCACCCGGATGTTAATAGTATTACTTTTACTGGTTCCCAGGAGGTTGGTTGTCACATTTATGCTCAAGCTGCAATTTTGCGACCAGGGCAAAAACATCTGAAGCGAGTTATTGCTGAAATGGGTGGTAAAAATGCGATTATTGTGGATGAAAGTGCAGACCTTGACCAAGCAGTTGCTGGTGTTGTCTATTCTGCTTTTGGATATAGTGGCCAGAAATGTTCCGCTTGTTCCCGGGTTGTGGTATTGGATCCAATTTATGATAATTTTGTGAATCGTTTGGTGGAGGCTACGCGATCGCTCAATATAGGGGATGCAGAAAAGTTGAGTACACAAGTTGGTCCGGTAATTGATCATAAGGCCCAAAAGCGGATTCAGGAATATATTGCTAAAGGTAAGCAGGAAGCAGAAGTTGCTATTGAGATGACTGCACCAGAGGATGGTTATTTTGTTGGTCCTGTGATTTTTAAGGATGTGTCACCAAGTGCAACTATTGCTCAGGAAGAAATATTTGGTCCAGTGTTAGCGGTTATGAAAGCGGAGAATTTTACTGAAGCTTTGGAAATTGCTAATGGCACAAATTTTGCTTTGACTGGGGGGTTATATTCCCGTACTCCTTCTCACATTGAACGGGCTAAGGAAGAGTTTGAAGTTGGGAATTTATATATTAATCGTGGAATTACGGGAGCGATCGTTTCCCGGCAACCGTTTGGTGGTTTTAAGTTGTCTGGGGTGGGTTCAAAAGCAGGAGGACCGGATTATTTACTGCAATTTTTGGAACCGCGCACGATAACTGAGAATATACAACGGCAAGGTTTTGCACCTATAGAAGGTGTGGATAGCTAAAGTTAATTGATTTGTAGGTAGGTGCTATGCTACCTCCCTACTCAGAAATGCTAAGGACGGGAGTCGGAATTGATATCTTCCCTGGCTATTAGGCACTGAATTTCGTACTTAGCCTTAGTCCCTCGGCGGTTTGACTTCTCTTGGGCTCCTGCTACTTTGGCAGTAGTCTTACAGCAGTTTTTATGTCGGTAGATCACAGTAGGGAGGTAACGTTTAGCGACATAAAACCCATTTCGTTGTATGTTGAAAGTTGCAGGGCGAGAGGAGGAAGGTTGGCTAAGAGTAGAAGATATAGAAAAATTTCCTTGTAGTGACCTCCGCACAATTGACGAACTTTCGGTAAAATATAGTGATGGTAAGTTTGGCTTTTCTGTGCAAAAGAAAATTTATCAGAGCTTGAGTGGTACGAAAGAGTATGATCAGATAGCATATCGTTCCTTTGGGGACAAAGTCGGGTGGCGTCAAGGAGGAAAATGGTTGTCTTACTCTAACCATACTTTTAGTTTAGACACACATTCTGCGAAGCACCCGCATTTTGGGACGCACCTGTTTGGACGCACCGTCGGGGTAGTTTTTTTTTGGGGGGAAGGTCGTCGTCCGGTTGGTGGGTTTTTGGGAAGGTCGTCGTCCGGTTTTTTGTATCTCTTCTCTCGCGCAGAGACTTGTAGTCTTTAACTTATAAGTGTTTTAGCCGTCAAGATCAATAACTTTTAGGAACCTAATTTTACGAGTTTCCTTTATTTCAGCATTTTGAGACCTGGCACAGGCAGGTATCCCCCGAAAGTCAAAAGTCCCTCACGGGGTGACAAGTAAGCTTAATGGTAGATATAGTAATCATTTGAGACAATAAGTTGAATAATAATTCAATTTAAAAAGGAATGGGATTTTGAATTTGGGAGGTAGCGATCGCCAATTTACTCTTATCCACCATCTGTGTTGAATAATTATTCAAGCTGTATTATAGTATAATCAGGACTTACGCAGGTACGCTATATATAGCGTACTGTTAAAATGAAATTGTCAATACTATAATTAGTGATTTTCGGATAGATATGAAAAGTAATATCTATAAAAATAAGGTTACAAAAT
>JAKQYE010000174.1 GCA_023356605.1 Trichodesmium sp. MAG_R02
CTCAATCCATACAGTAGCTCCACAACTATGAGGCAAATCTGGCCTATAAACAATCCGACAAGGACCGTGAATCTCTATTTCGTGACCTCTACCTAAAATCTCAGAGCCACGTTGGGCAGTATAGCAGTCGAAGCATAGGTTAAGACATCTATCTCGGTTGTATGAGCCAATCCGGAATAGAGAAAGCGTCCTAAGCTTTTGTTCGATTGCTATAAGTACATATTCGTCTTTGGCTTGAGGATCAACCTTTTTGAGCTTTCGATTTCTCTCTATATTTGGTCGATTGAAATGAATTGTATTTTTTCCGCAGTGGCGCTGAGGAGACCAATTAGGTTTAGGGCCACGTTTTCTACCAGAGATTCTTGGTCTTCCTTTATATAGAGGAATTCCCCAAGTTCGACCATTAATTTTTCGAGCGCCTTGAATCCTACCTTCCTTAAGTAAAACTCGGACTCGTTGAGCAGAAATATTTAACAAAGAAGCAGCTTCAGTAGTACCAACTAGCATAAGATTTAATTATATATATTACTATTGCGTATAGCAGAATAATACCAAATAATACAAAAATTACAAAGCTATACATTTGGGTGCTTCAGATAAAAAAAGTTGCTTAGTTTAACTGATTGAACGGAGGTTTATAGTCATTCTGGTTAAAATTGAGACCTGGTCTTCCTGGCTTTAAAGGGTTTTAGGTGAAAAAGTGCCCCATTCTTATTTGGAATGACTATAACAAAAAAAGATTTCGGTTATCGTGGGGAGTAAAGGGATCGTCTCCTACCCCATATTATAAGTATAAATACTTGCTCGACTTTCCCCCTCTTTCTGTGCTACATTTTGTCGTGCGTAATGTAGGTTTTATTCTTATTTAAAATGACTATATGTATTTTTTAGTTTCTTCCCACACTCTCTTTATTATTACTACGAACCACCACTAAATCTTTAATTCCCCATAGTTGGAGGTTGCGCTGGAATAGCAGCAATAATTGCATCTATTACCTTAGCTATTGGCAAAATACGCATTCCTAAATCCGGTGGTTGCTGACCTTTGGGAATAATAGCCTTTTTAAAACCCAACTTGGCAGCTTCCCTTAATCTCAACTCCAACTGAGAAATAGGTCTGACTTGCCCACCCAACCCTACCTCTCCGAGCAAAACAGTTCGAGGGTCAACTACGCGATCGCGAAAACTAGCCACCACAGCAATAGCTACTCCCAAGTCTGCAGCAGGTTCTTCCACACTCAGACCTCCCACGGTCGCCACATAAGTATCTAACTTTGATAAAGGAATACCTACCCGTTTTTCCAACACTGCCAAAATTTGTTGTAATCTACTACCATCAATTCCAGTAGTAGAACGTCGAGGGGCACCATGACTTGCCGGACTTACTAAAGCTTGAATTTCTACAACTATGGGGCGGGTACCTTCCATTGAAACAACTGTAGAAGTTCCAGAAGAATACTCATCTCTACTTCCGAGAAATAATTCTGATGGATTTAATATTTCTTTTAAACCATTAGCCACCATTTCAAATACTCCAATTTCGTGGGTAGCACCAAAACGATTTTTCATAGAGCGTAACAAACGGTGGGAGGCAAAGCGATCGCCCTCAAAATATAGAACTGTATCTACCAGGTGTTCTAAAACACGAGGACCTGCTAAAGCACCATCTTTAGTTACATGACCAACTATTAATAAAGTAATATTTTCCCGCTTTGCCACTTGCATCAATGCTGAAGTACATTCCCGGACTTGAGCAACCGAACCAGGAGCGGAAGTCAAAGAGGCAAAATAGATAGTTTGAATACTGTCAATTACTGCTAGATATGGTTTGAGAGATTCCAACTCCCTTAGAATTACTTCTAAATCTGTTTCTGGCAATAAAAATAAATTTTCCTGAGAATCTGTAGTAGAATCTCTTATAGATTCAGAATGGCTATCGTTTTCTTGATTTTCATTTGAAGATAAATCTTCATGTATCTCAACATTTGAAACATCATCCTTATCCCCTATTTCACTGAAGTTGACAATCAAACGTTGCGAACGTAATTTCACCTGTTGTCCAGACTCTTCCGCCGACACATACAAAACCCGACATCTACTAGACAACTGATTAGCTACTTGTAACAAAAGAGTAGATTTACCAATGCCAGGTTCTCCACCAATTAACACCAAAGAACCAGGAACAATTCCACCACCAAGTACTCGGTCTAATTCTTCAAACCCAGAAGGCATTCTAGACAACGTTTGGTCAGAAATCTGAGATAGTAAAAAAGATGCTCTTGGTTGACCAGAAGAATCATCTGCCTCGGATGCTTGAGAGCCAATACCAATATCAGTTAGTCCCAGTCTTTGTAAAGCAGTTACAGTTGTTTGTTCTTTCTCCTCTTTTAGAGAATTCCAAGTATTACATCCAGGACATCTGCCCAGAAATTGGGTTGACTCATACCCACATTCTCCACAAACATATTTTATTTTCTGTTTTGGCATTTCTTAAAATTAAGTTAATATTTACCAGCAAATTGAAAAAAATCCTAAAGTTGAACTAATTCTGAGCTTAGGAGATGTAAACAATACTAATATTTGTTGTTATTTTGATGATAGAGTTAAAAAAATTAATATAATCATAAATATTAGTTAAGGAGTGTGAGAAAAAGTGGAATATAGTAAAGAAAAAATATTGGTTGTTGATGATGAAGCAAGTATCCGTCGCATTTTAGAAACTCGACTGTCAATGATTGGTTATGATGTTATTACTGCTGCTGATGGAGAGGAAGCTTTGGAGACTTTTCACAATGCAGACCCAGATTTGGTGGTATTAGATGTGATGATGCCAAAATTAGATGGTTATGGTGTATGTCAAGAGTTACGCAAAGAGTCAGATATTCCTATAATTATGCTAACTGCTTTGGGAGATGTCGCAGATAGAATTACAGGTTTAGAGTTAGGTGCTGATGATTATGTAGTGAAGCCTTTTTCTCCAAAAGAATTAGAAGCAAGAATTCGCTCTGTATTACGTCGAGTAGATAAAAATGGGGGTAATGGTATTCCTAGTTCTGGTGTTATCCAAGTTAGCACTATTAGAATTGATACTAATAAACGTCAGGTTTACAAGGGTGATGAAAGGATTAGACTAACTGGTATGGAGTTTAGTTTGTTAGAATTATTGGTAAGTCGTTCTGGAGAACCTTTTTCTCGTTCTGAGATTTTGCAGGAAGTTTGGGGTTACACTCCAGAGCGCCATGTGGATACGCGAGTCGTGGATGTTCATATTTCTAGGCTGAGGGCTAAGTTGGAAGAAGATCCAAGTAACCCTGAATTAATTTTAACTGCACGGGGCACTGGTTATCTATTTCAACGGATTATTGAACGTGATGAAATTAGTTGAAACCCACATTCCGCACTTCTTAACATTAAATTGATAAGTTTGATTTATCTATCGCCCCTAATTCTTTCTCTGAAAGCCTTATAGCTATGGGCGTCAATTTTCGCTATCATAAGCAATTGTAACTAATTTTCTCATAAAAAATTAGTTATTGATAAAATTTATTGATATTAAGTTCTAGAATGAAGTTTTTTCGTATAAGTCTATTTGAAAATGTAAATATACATAAAGATATATGAAGATCTGCGGAATGTCGGTTGAAATATACAGGACAAAAGCCCCCAAACAAGAAACTAGGTCTATTGCCCTGAAGATTAATTTTCCTCTCTCACGAAATTTTCACATCCTACCTGGTTTCTGCCTTACGTCCTAATTATGCTTAAGGTTATGTATTCAAAGATTAGCTAATTCAGGACTTACGCAAATCAACCTTTAAAACGCTATATGTAGGGGCAAATGGCATTCGCTCTCACGCTCATGTAGTGCCTGTGCGTAAGTCCTGTAATTATTAGTAGCTAGAGATTAGTCTTTTGAGTATCTAACAACTGATTACAAATAACTAAAAAGACCTTCTTTTTTATTCCTTAAAATATGAGTCAATATGACCAAAATAAAGTATTACGGATTCTACCTATGATAGTAGGAGGATTAGGTGGGACTTTACTTATGATTAATCGATTTTTTACCCCTAATCTTTTAGCTTCCCAAGCTCGTTCTGATGTAGTAGGAGTAATTTTAAGTGCTTTTTTAATTTTGACTGGTTTACTTTGGCAACAAATACAACCACGCCCCCCTGATACTGTTAAATTAATTGGTGAATCAGGATTTGAATTATTGCCAGAATTATCAGAGATAGTCAAAACTGAACTAGCTTGGGCTTCTAGTTTACTATTAACTAATACCGTTACTAGAACTGTTATTATCTGGTATCAAGGGAAAGTCTTATTGAGAAGAGGGATTTTACCACCTGAATCACAAATAAAACCAGGAGCTATTTTAAAGCGAGTTTTGGATAAACAAAAACCTATTTATTTAGTAGATTTAAAAGTTTATCCAGGCCGCATTGAATTTAATTATTTGCCAGAAAATACTCAAGGTGTGATTTGTCAACCTATTAGCAATAATGGTGTAATGATTTTGGGTGCAAATGCACCTCGAAGTTACACTAAACAAGATGAAAATTGGATTTCAGGAATAGCAGATAAATTGACTGATACTTTAATAATGGATAATGGATAATTGATGATTAACAATTAATCCGTTGGGTTTAAACCCTATGATTAGCATTTTTGTTTGGGTACATATCAATTTTGAAGAAAGCCAAAAATTTATCCCTTTTAAAGAATAGGAGACATAGTATGGGAAATATTTTGCAAGTATGAGATGGACTATTTTGTTTGGGAGCCGTTACACATATTGGAATTCTAAAATTTCTCTTTTCATCAAATTGACTTGGAATTAATACCAACTATTATTAACAAAATTGGTTCGATAATAAATTCTTTCAGTTTATAAAAATCTAACCACTGTATTATTCTCAACTCTAAACCCAATTTTTCGATCTCTAGTATTAGGATATCCTCTTAACTGACGATGTTGATATTGATAGCGATTATTTAAGATTTATTACAAAAAATACAGCAACATCCTCATTTACTCCACGCCTAACGGCAATAAAAAGCAAACCACTATAAACAAAATCAATATAAGATCAATAGGACCATCATAAGGAATTAAAACTAATCTTTGTTTACCATACTGATTATAAAAATCTATTGTAAATAGGGCTTGCTGAATAAATTTAAAAATTTTACACAGTAACGATTTCAGGCATTTTAAATCAGAAATAGTACCCGATTTTCAGCTAAAATACACTATTATTCCAGGTATCAATAACTGCATACATTATGTATCTAAAAGTGGGCCAACCTGACACAACACCAGAAAATTTTGAACTGCCATTTCATGGCCAATTATCTCCAGATAATCGTTGGGTAGTGATGGCTAGTTTAATTTCTTGGTCAGAATATGAAGATAAATATGTGAGTTTATTCTCTGAAGAAAGAGGAGCGCCTGCTTGATATTTTAGAATGGCATTAGGGGCGTTAATTATTAAAGAGAAATTGGGTATAAGGGAAGTGATAAACAGTAGAACAAATTAAGGAAAATCCATATTTACAATACTTTATCGGCATTGAATCTTCTAAAAACCAAGCACCTTTCGATTCCTCAATACTGGTTCATTTTAGAGAAAGAATAGATGCAAATTCAATCAATCAAATAAATACAGATATGGTGAAAAAAGGGGGTGAGAAGAAGGAAGATAAAGAGGAAAAAAAACACAAAATTTAGAAGAAATCAAGGAGAATCAAAATCAAGGTAAATTAATCATAGATGCGACTTGCGCTCCTGCTGATATCAGCTATCCAACAGACTTACATCTATTAAATCAAGGCAGAACTAAAACCGAAAAAATCATAGATATAGTTATTTTAAATAAGGATGAGATATCATCTGGCACAATAATTACGAATAATTTCCAAATCGAGATGTATTTATAGGTGAATACATTCTAGCTCTTTTTAATGCACTAAAATCATGTTCTATGTCATTTAAATCAGGAGAGTATTTTGGCAAAAATAGTAATTGGTGACCCCCTGCTTCTACTAATTCTCTAATAACGTTTTTTCGTGTTTAATTGGTGAATTATCCATGCAGCAGTACACTGGGAATTTTTAATGATGGTAATAAATGTTGATTATACCATTGTTCAAATCCCACGGCATTTAGGCTGACTTTAAATATATAGTTATTTCAAATTATATTGGAAAACTTTTTCTGCTGAAACGCGAGTTATAGTCATTCTGATTTAGATTGAGACAAAATCTTTTTGCTGTGAAAAGGTTTTAGCTGAAAAAGTATCCCACTCTTATTCGGAATAACTATATAGCAAGAAATACTTGTCTCAATCTCAATTAAAATGACTATATTCTCTATGAAGCTGTTAAAAGTCAGTTTGATAAAAAACCCATTACTTATCGGCAAATAGCAAGAAAAGAATATTTAAAGGTAGCTAAAAAAAGGCGACCGACTCGTAAATAAATCAGGAAAGCCATGAAAAAACAACTGAAATATGTAAGTAAAAATTTAAAAACCATAGACCTGCTAATCAAGAAAGGTGCGAGTCTAGAAAGTTTGAATAAAAGACAATATAAAACCTTATTAGTAGTTAGTGAAGTATATCGTCAGCAACAGTGGATGTGGGATAATGCATAAGTACGAATAGATGATAGAATAGTAAGTCAAAATGATTGAATAAATGACGATAATAAAAAATTATCATCGTTTTTTTTGAATAACCAGTCAACTGTTTTCCGACTTTTTCAGCAAACCCTAAATAGATCACCATAAATATATATAGTTACACCATTATTTTGTGCATTTGGAAAATTTAATAACCTCTGCTTAAAGTTTTCTCAATAATGACTAAATTGGCAATAGCAAAAGGTGAAAGTCCTGTAAGAGTTGTCGTAATTAAACTTAAACAATTTTTTTTTCATAATTTAGCCTGACCTGTCTACTGATAAAGTCAAAGTTTTATCCTTTGATTCCTATTATTGTTTAGACATATTTTTTATGTGATAACATTTTGTGGATGGAGTGTTTTACCAGAAATAATAGAATGCTCATTTTCTAACCAATTCAGTTTTGCAAAAATAAATAAATTTTAATCTGAAATATGGTGATTGTTTATTGGCTCCTTTTAATAGTTATGTTGGTCGGTATCGCTGGTTCCATAATACCAGGGCTGCCCGGTTCTAGTTTAATTTTGGCAGCAATTTTAGTCTGGGGTTTTGTTCATGGTTTTAGTGGTATTGGTTGGACTTTGGGAATAGCTATCCTCGTTTTGGTATTAAGTATTTTAATAGATTTTCTGGCTACTTATTGGGGAGCAAAACAGTCAGGTGCAAGTAAATGGGGGCAAATAGGTTGTTTAGTGGGCTTTGGCTTAGGTTTTTTTGGTCTCTTGCCAGCTTTACCTTTTGGGGGACCTTTAGTAGGTATGTTAATTGGACCTTTTTTGGGAGCAGTTATCGGAGAATTTTTATATCGGAAAGATTTGGAATTTTCTCAAAGGACTAAAACATCTATAAGAGCTGGAATAGGCATTGTAGTTGGCACAGTTGTTGGGAATGTAATTCAAGGAATTTTGGCGATCACCACTGTGATAGTTTTTCTAGTGACTACCTGGCCTCCAATTAGGGTTTACTGAAAAAAGCAGACTGTGGGGAGGGCGCGAAGGGTGGGAAGTCTAGAGAGAGTAGGCAGGATGGGGAGACTAAATCTTGTCTGCTCAAAATACAAAGATATAGCAATGAGCGCTCACACACCTACATATTACTATACAGGACTTACGCAGTGCCGCCATATATAGTGCATTTTTGACAATAAATTCAAATATTTACACTACAAGTAGTACCTTTACGTAAGTCCTGACTATAGTATTTAAATATAGTATAAATTTCTATTCCTGTTATCAATACTTTTATATATGCTACCTCACGGAGCGACAAGCTACAGGACTTACGCAGGTACGCTATATATAGCGTACTGTCTACATAAAACTGTCCATACCATAATTAGTTTTTTTAAAATAGATATTACTTTTAATATCTATTTTAACAAGGTTACAAAATGTTAAATTGACTTGCTAAAAATTTTTAATCATTAGATGATAATGACATGATTATATTAGTTCAAAAATATGAATTTTAATTTTGTTGTAACTCGTCAATATTTACTTAAATCTCACACAAATTTTACAATAACGCTACGCCACAAATCCAGATCGAAAATATTAGCCATGATACAATAAATCGTTATTTAAGATATTAGTCTTTAAATTCAGAAGATTTATGGCGAAATGTTAAAGAAGAATTTATGGTAGTACATCAGTAAAGTGTGGGATAAGTATAATGGTCGTTCCAACTCCAAGGAGCGATGGCCAACTCAGCTCTTTGTGCAGCAGTATTTTCTTTGCGAGTATGAACCCAAATCCAATTGAAATAGGCGATCGCTAACCTCACTGTTATCTCACCGGGTGTCCCCAGACCTTACCAAATTTATTCTGTCGGCGATGCCATCTACCTATCTGCTGTCTGACAATCCCGTTAGTTCGCTCCTTATGTTGTGTTTGGTATGCCCCAATAATGTGCTTCACTTCAGGAGGCAGAACTCGCTCATACCCACCCCAATCATCAGTATGCCAATGTTTACAGTTAGTTGTCCCTTCTATGTTGGTGATTAATTCTGAGATGAACTGGTCAGTGTGTTTACCGACACGAGTGGCAAAAATAAATCCACTTGATGATGCTTGAGTCATCCCAATCCAACAATCACCTTCTGTCAATTCATTCATCTGACAGTGTTTTTGTTTTTTTTGACCTAGGACCAAAATTCGTCACTACTAACTTGTGAGGTTTCTATGTTTTGTACATGGGCATTATGAATCATTTGCCCTTTTTGAGAGGCTGCTCTACTCCAAACTAATTACTGTATTATAAGCCAGATTAACTGTGCGACTAATTCCTCTCAAGGTAGCTGCCCTCAACATGAGCTTGTAAAACCATGCGCATTTTGTCTGGTTCAATTTGCCGACGATAGTATAAAGTGTCAAAAGTAGAGCGTGAAAGTTTGTCC
Organism: Trichodesmium sp. MAG_R02; assembly: GCA_023356605.1. Lineage (GTDB taxonomy): Bacteria > Cyanobacteriota > Cyanobacteriia > Cyanobacteriales > Microcoleaceae > Trichodesmium. The sequence continues at coordinate 9,083 of JAKQYE010000174.1, forward strand.
ACATTTGGGACAACAGTATCGTTGAGTTCCTTTACTGGTTTTTCCGTGCTTATTGGGGTTTATAATGGCCACACAGAGGACATTCCATAATTATTTCCACAATAATGGGACTATATTCATCAAATCATTCCCACACTTTCTTGATTCACTACCGTATTTTTTAATATGTAAATATACGAGTAAACTTTGCTATACACAAGTTTCAAGTACCGAAAACCAAGCACTTTTTTAGACTCCAAAAAGGCACTTACCTTCATATGTAAATGCCCTGAGATTTAATAAACAAGCCCCAATCTAGTAGTTAAAAAGAGTATATTCTGCCAGTAGGAAAAATATAAACTGATTTATGATCGGATCCTTCTGAGCCTGGCTTAACTATAACAATAACTACATTATCCTCTGCACTATATTCATAAGTAAGTTGACTTTCACTGTATATATTCACTGTGCTATAACCACCAGGTATACTTAGCAAGTCAACTCTAACATCTGCACTTTTTCCTACTTCTAAAAATCTTTCTGTCTCTGCTTTCTGATTTCTTTTTTAAGAACTTGTATAAACTTGTTTATAGTAAGCCTGATACTCTTTAGATAATAATGGCTCCCACCAATCTCGGTTATTCAAAAACCATTTTACAGTCAGGCGTAAACCTTCTTCAACAGTTATTAAAGGTTGCCAACCTAACTCAGTTCTAATTTTTGTCGCATCAATAGCATAACGTCGATCATGCCCTGGTCTATCCTTGACAAAAGTAATTAATTTTTCACAAGGTTTTACAGGTAAATCATTCGCCAACTCATCCATAATTTGACACAACATTTGTACTAAATTAATATTTTTTACTTCATTATTTCCACCAACATTATAAGTTTGTCCTGGTTTGCCCTTATAAATTACCGTATCTAATGCCCGACAATGATCTATTACATATAACCAATCTCTAATATTTTGCCCATCTCCATAAACAGGTAATTCTTTTCCTAATAATATATTGATGCAGATTAGAGGAATTAACTTCTCAGGAAAATGATATGGTCCGTAGTTATTAGAACAATTAGTAATAATTGTCGGAACACCATAAGTATGATAATAAGCTCTAGCAAAATGGTCACTTCCTGCTTTCGATGCTGAGTAAGGACTATTTGGAGCATAAGGTGTCGTTTCTCTAAAAGCAAGATCTTTAGGACTTAAGCTGCCATAAACTTCATCCGTTGATACATGGAGAAATATACACCTACGGTCTGGGTTTTGGGCCAGAGTCCGATAATGACTTCTGAATGCCTCTAATAGGGTAAAAGTACCCACAAGATTAGTTTTGACAAAAGCTGCTGGTCCTAATATAGACCTATCGACATGAGATTCTGCTGCTAAGTGGGCTACTGTATCTATGTCCTCTTCCTGGAGTAAGCTGTCTACTAAAGAGCGATCGCAAATATCTCCTTGGACAAAACGAAAATTTGGCCTCTCTTGTAAATCAGTTAAAGTCTCCTTATTACCAGCGTATGTTAGAGCGTCTAATACAACTACTCGGTGATTAGGATAGGTCTCACACCAATAATGGGTAAAATTAGAACCAATAAACCCAGCACCCCCAGTTATTAATAATCGACTTGCCATAATAATTTTCATCTCCTGAAGCTGGAATTATTAAACATATTAAACTAATCATTATCTGATGCAGGTTGGTCTAAATTTCGGGAATAGCTAGAATACTTTGGACATGAATAAATAAATAGGATAAAGTAACAGTGGCAGTACCACCAAACTATACATCCTAATACTGTCCAAAGTGCAAGGGTAGAATCAAAAAAACCTCTATCAATTTGTACCCATATTTGCAAATGTGGGTAATGGAAAACAGAGATATAATGGCTAGCCTGAAAATCCTGTAAAGAAGGACTTAGTACCCTAGGGCATAGGGAAACTTATACTTGGGGCAACCCTCTTGGGGAATAGGGAGTCACAGAACTAAGATCCCTTTGCCAATAGGTGCGGGGAGCATCAATAAATTTAGCCAATATTTGGTGTGAGGAAAATCATAGTGAGTCAAGAAGAAATATTAATACGAGCTAAACAAGGGGATCAATCAGCGATCGCATTTATAATCAACCAAGCATTAAACAATATAGGAGTTAAAGCTAGAGCTGATATTCAAAAAAACAATCTGCATCTTTCCCTAGAAGCATCTGAACTGCCAGATAAGCGAACTTGTCTCAAACATATTCATCAACGAATGAAAGCTTTGGAAGTACCATCCATTGATTTTGTTAATATTTATGGGCTAAGATTAGGTCATACAATTCCTGAGTGGACAGAAGTAATTGAACTACATCAACCTAAAATATACCATCCGGCAGGAATCGGAACAATTTGGTGGCAACTAGAAAATACAGACTATTTCCAAGAATGTTCTACCCTGACTCTACCTTACCTACCTAAAAGTAATTTTACAAAAACAGAAACAATATTTTCTTCTCACGATATTGAGAGGAAATCTTCAAATAAAAATAATAAATTTACTTGGCTATTAGTAAGTGCGATTAGTATAGTATTAGTTCCCATATCCACTGCGGTTGTTAATTCTCAAACTTACAGACTAAATAGTATTATTTCAAATATTTTTCCACCACCCAAAATATCTCCTCCCAATACCTCAGTAGCAGAAGTTAGTCAGCCAGTTTCAGCAACTCTATCATCTCCCAAAAATATACAAAACCTCGCGAATACACCAAATAAAAATCAATTTAATTTATCAGAAGCTTCTGAGTTTATTTTATCATCAATTAAATCTCCTATAAACCCTGAGACTAGAATCACTATTAAGGCTGTAGGTGATATTATTCCTGGTACTAATTATCCGAAAAATAAATTACACCCAAGAAAACAAGAGCTATTTGTATCAGTAAAAAAACTTTTGCAAAATGCCGATATTGTATTTGGTAATTTTGAAAGTACCTTAACAAGTTATCCTAAGAGTCGCAAAATAATGGGTAGTGGTAGGGTATTTGCTTTTAGAACACCACCAGATTATAGACATTTATTGAAAGATGCTGGTTTTAGTGTATTAAGTGTGGCAAATAATCATTCTTTCGATTTCTTTAAGCAAGGTTTTGAGGATACAATTGCAAATATTAAAACTGTGGGAATGCAGGCAGTTGGTAAAAAAGGAGAAATTGTTTATCGGAAAGTTAAAGGAATTAATATAGGGTTTATTGCTTTTAGTAATTATAGTTATCATAATTCTCTCCTTGACCTAGATTCTGCTAAGAAACTTGTCCAGGAAGCAGATAAAAATGCAGATATTGTTGTTATATCTGTTCATGCAGGTGCAGAAGGAACTAGAGCATTAAGAATCAAGAATAGAACAGAATACTTTTTTGGTGAAAATCGAGGCAATAAAGTTTTATTTGCCCATAAATTAATAGATGAAGGCGCAGATTTAATTTTGGGTCATGGTCCTCATGTACCTAGAGCAATGGAAATTTATCAAGGAAAATTAATTGCTTATTCTCTAGGAAATTTTATGGGTTATCGTACTTTATCTAGTAAAGGAAAGTTGGGATATTCTTTTGTTTTAGAATTAGATATTAATCCTAGAGGAGATTTTGTTTCTGGGAAAATTTTACCTGTGCATTTGAATAGTAAAGGTATTCCTTATCCTGATAAACTTGGTCGAAGTATTAAGCTAATTAAGGAATTAACACAAAAAGATTTTCCGAAGACAATGTTAGAAATTAATAGTAAGGGTGAGATAACAAAGAAGAAGGGATAACAGAGAAATAAGAGGAATTTAGCAAATTTTCTGATTTTTTTGTCAAAAAACCAGAAAGAGTAGAAACAATACTATTTATTATGTCACTGTGTTTATTAGTGTATAATCTAGGGCAAAGAGAACTGAGAAAAACTTTAAAAAAAAGCAATAGTAAAGTGAGAAAACAATTAGGAAAACTAACAAATACTCCGACATTAAGATGGATATTTCAATGCTTTCAAGTCGTACATTTCTTGAGAATTAATCAATCGCCAAAAGTGGTAAATTTCACAGAAGAAAGGAGCTTAATTTTAGAGTTTTTACCCTCAAGTTGTCAAAAATATTATCTGGGAAACAATAATAAGAAGCGATAGACTTCCAGTCCGCTTCGCGATCGCACTACTTGAACAGCTAAGAAAATTAGTTTATGCGAACAACATGCCCTGTAGTTCCTCCTGTATGTTCTGCTGCCAAAAGAAATCCCTGGTTTGCCCAAAATATTCATGCCACTAATTTTTTGTGTTCTATAGAATTAATTTGTTTAATTTGTTGGCTCAAAATAGTAATGATAATTCATGTATCTTTTTGTACTACATGCCGGAAGTGCGGAATGTGGGTATTAATATTAGTATGGTTAGGACTATACCAATTCTAAATAATTTTATATGCCATATTTAGGATGGCTATAGAATTACAAGGAGTTTTGAAGTTACATAGGATATTACTTTGGGCAAATAGATGGAGTTTATTCTGACACGACTGCTGCTACAGTTGTTAAATTTCAAGAATCTGTTGGACTAATCCCTAGTGGTATTGTTAAGGAAGATACCAGGAACCGTTTATTGCCAAAAGCCACAACTTAATTATCATACTAATGGAACAACAATTAAGGAAAGTGTTAACCCAAATTTTAATTGTTTCTAAAATCAAACTTCACCTACCATAACTAACGACTTTCCCCCCAAAGTTGAATCATATATAGAAACCTCTAATATTGACTTGCCAATTCTCACTCATTAGACATCTCCAAAATAGAAAATAAGATAAGATTGTAATGTTCATTTATAATTTTATTTAGGTAGCTATACCAATGAATAAAACTTTAGAGTACATTCATAATTATCCGAAAGAAACAA